>JAYSON010000409.1:0-2555 GCA_043722725.1 Chloracidobacterium sp. | reverse complement strand
CCGGCTTCGGCGATCTGCTGCTTCTCGATATCGTAAACAGATTGGCCGGTCATCGGCGGCGACCAGTACGCAGTCGAAAAATCGACAGCCTTGCCTTCTCTTTCCTGATAATTCTTCTGTTCTTTTTTCCAGAAATACGAAATGATCGGCAGCTTAGCCGCATAATGCGGTATAAAATCGAGCATTTCCTTCGAATGTTCGGTATGGCAATGGAGAGAAACCCCGGTTTTGGCCTTCGAGGTTAAACTTTCCGCTTCCCGCAAAATATGCAGCCGCGTTTGCTTTAAATTCATTGCATTCTCCGTTTTACGAGCTGACTAAACCTTTTAATCTAGCAAATAGGCACTAAGATGTAAATTCGCCAGGCCTGGTTGGTGCCTTGGAGGGTTATATTGGCGGACCGTGTGTTTCTGTTTGGTAGCTCTTAAGAGAGGGTTACAATCGTTCCTCCAACTTGGCCTACCTAACGATCGTGTAGATTCTCACGCGTGTTATCGTGGCGTCGCGATCGGAGGCGGCAAATCCTTTCCGAGCATGTATACATCTACTTGCGAAACTTTTCGCGTTCCCCCATCGACTATCACGACGTCAGCCGATTTTGGACCCAATGTTTGAAGGATTCGGGATTTCATTCGGCGCAAATAGTTTCTTCTCTTTGAATGTGTTGTTCCCTGCGCGAAATACGCAAAGACATAAAGTTTTGAATTCTGTGAGCTCTGAAACCGATTAGATATGTTGTCGAGTTCAGAAATATCAATAACCCATTTTCGAATAGTGTAACTAAACGCTATTGGGTAAACGCGGTTCATTGGTGCGTAGGGAGGTGAATTGACGCAGCGCAACTTTGCGTCTAGACCATCGGCGTGGCTTGGAATATGTTCAATACTCTCAACATCTCCATACGGAGATACGTGAAGGATCAAACCTCGGTCCAAACTTGTATACGACGAATACAAGGCATCATCTTGAACAAGCTTGAAAGTAGAAAGATCTTCTTTCAACGACTCTAACTTGGTTTCTAGTTTCGGTTTAATCTCGAATCCTACGACAGTTCCGATAGGCACCCTCCACCCGGCATCGCAATTCGTCTCGAGGTAACGAACGGTTACAGTGTCATGGAGAGTTTCATAAATGCACCTACATTCGCCTTTTCCCGTGCCAAGTTTCATCTCGACATCCGATCGTTTAGAAACAAGGGGCCGAATGTCTTCTGAAATTTCCAATGTTTGCGCTGAGCAAGCGACCGCAAAGACAAGAATAGCCGAGATCGACAATAAAATAAATTTCATATTCTTTACCTCATATTTTTCTACCTTTCGGGCGGGGTCAAATCTTTGGTACAGTTTTTCCTTACGTACTTATCAAAAAGTTCGGCGTCTTGGTTCCGCGGTTCATAGCCAGGAAACCTTAACGTCTTATCAAGGTTGTCCGCGGCTCTGTCCAAATCTTTATGACCAAACATTCCATTTTGAGCCGCAACATGAAACATTTCATGAATTAAGATCTCAAAAATACGAGCCGCCCCAGCAGTAGTCTGCCTCTGCATATTGCTTTCGTCCGCTGAGAGTGAGCGATATATCCCAGGGGTGACCGTTTTCCCCATTACATGGACAAATGCATCAGAAACTCCTGAAATTCGTGCACCGTTAATGTTATACGTCCCTGTCGGATGCAATCTAAACGCTAGTCCGCCACCACCGCCAGAAGTTCCGCCACCCGTCAGGCTTTTGTATTCTGCCGCTCCTGTGTCCTTTGAGTTGAATCGAAAGCCAAGATACTTTTGAGAATTTAAGTCGTCAAATAGACTTTCCATACCGTTCGCCCGAACGGATTTGATTTTGTTGATTTCGTCCAATAGTTTCTGAATCACATCCCCGCACGTCCTATTTCCTAGAATTCGAGCCATAAGCGTCTTGCCCGCTAAGTTGCTTTTGAGATTCAGGTTCTGAACATAACCATTCTTCTCCCGCGTAAAAAGGTCCGCGAATGGACTAAAATATTTGATTAGCGACCATGAATCGTTGACGAACCAATTACGCACTAGAGTCTCGCCGCCCTCCATTTGGCCGATAGCTCTCTGACGGTCGAAGCCCGCGAAGCTTTCGCCGCCGTTGCCGAATCTTAATGAGTAACCGGCAAACCGGATCGAGTTCATCAAAAGCCCCATCGCTCCGCCGATCGAGGCCCAGCTTATTCGCATCGCCACGTAGTCCGCCGGAACATTGATACCGTCCATTTTGTAGCTCGTATATTGGCCGTGCGACATCAAACCGAAGTTGCTCATCGGGGCAAAGAGATCGTTGTCTTCAAGCGGGTAGTAAACGGGAGAGGTGAAACCTGTCTGTTTGCCATCCGGGTCGAGTTCTTTCTTGTCCCAGTAGGCATCGGGATTCCCCCCATCGCCGAGAACCGTGCCACTCGTGCCGGTCGAGCGAAGCGTGTGCATGTTGGCGTCCTGGTGGGTCCACGTTACGTAGGTGCCACTTTGTACCGCAACACGCGTGCCACCTGCATAGACATTTACATTGCCCGCTTCATAGATCAGTTGCCCTCCG
>JAYSON010000408.1:0-4792 GCA_043722725.1 Chloracidobacterium sp. | reverse complement strand
ACTGCCGAGCTTTATTACATGGCTTTTTACTTCCATGCCGAAAGCTTTCAGGAGTTGTTTTGCAAGGGCTCCGCAGGCCACGCGGGATGCTGTTTCCCGGGCGGAGGCCCGTTCCAGAATGTCGCGAAGATCTCGGGCCTGGAACTTCTGGCCTCCGGCGAGATCGGCGTGGCCGGGACGCGGGCGTTTGACGAGACGCGGGTTTTTCGGCTGCGTCTCAAGCTCGGTGTCGGACATCACTTCCTGCCAATGGACGAAGTCGCGGTTCTCGATCTTTAACGCTATAGGCGAGCCAAGAGTTTTTCCGTGACGGACACCGGAAAGAAACTCGATGGTGTCGCTCTCGATCTTCATTCGTCCGCCGCGGCCGTAACCCTGCTGGCGACGCCAAAGCTCGTGGTTGACAGCATCGACATCTATCGGAAGCCCGGCGGGCAAGCCTTCTACGATCGAAACGAGGGCCTTTCCGTGAGATTCGCCGGCGGTTGTAAATTTAAATTGCATAGATGGATTTTAACGCAAAGACGCGAAGTAGCAGAGCCGCAAAGGATACGAAACTCATTTTGCGTCTTGGCGACTTTGCGACTTCGCGTTGAAAACTCTTTTTCTAAATACGATCAAACCGATGCCTGTCAGAATCAACAATCCACCGAAAAGCGTTTGCGGCGGTAGGGTTTCGCCCAAAACTATCGCACCTATAATAACGGCGATCAGCGGTGTGACCAGCGAGATCATCATTGCCTTCGTCGATTCGATTCTACTCAAAAGCCAGTAATAAAGCCAAAATGCAGTGATCGTTCCGAAGATCGCAAGGTACGCAACGCAGAAAATTGCACGCCACGTCCAGTTAAACATCAGCGGATTTCCCTCCGCGACCAATGCGTAAATTATGATCGGCGGAAGACCGCAAACCATTTGCGTAAACACAAGGCTTGCGGGATGAAGCGAGCTGCCCTTTGCCTTGATCAGAATCGAAGCTTGTGCGGCGGCGTAGGCTCCGACTACGATCGCGACACAACCTGCAAAAGCCATTAGATTTTTGATTTTGAGTTGTTCAAGGAAGATAACCGCTACCCCAATTATCCCTACAATTACGGCGAAAACCTTTAACCGCGTTATCTTCTCGGACGGAAGAAAAATCCATGCGAGCAGAAGCCCAAAGACCGTAATCATCGCCTGCAAGACAGCCGCGAGGCCGGATGAAATGTACTGTTCACTCCAGAAGACCAAACTGTAGTTTATTGAAAACTGAAGGAATCCGGTGAAGGCGATCAATTTCCATTCTTTCGATGTTTTAGGCAGCGGAAGTCTTCCAATCTTTATTATTGGAATTAGCAATATGACCGCCAACAGAAATCTCGCGATGGCAAAAGAGATCGGCGGCAGATCCTGAAGGCCGATCTTTATGAAGATCCACGTCGTTCCCCAAATAAGACATAGCAGCAGCCATACTAAGATCTTCATTCAATTTCGCTCGTAGAAACTAAGGGACGAATCGCCTTGCTTTAATACGCGCCAGCGGCGGATGAGTCCAACGGCGTCGGGCACCATCTTTTTTGAGTGGTGTTCGACGACAAGCACGCCGTTCTCATTCAATAATTTGCTTTCCAGGACGCCAAAATCGAAGAGGACGGTCGAGTAATCGACATCATAAGGTGGATCGAAAAACACGATGTCCCAGCCTTTTTTGTGCTCACGGCCGGTGAAGGTCTCGGCGGCGAGGCAGACTATTTCGGTTTGTGTTTCGGGAATTTCCAAATAGTCGAGATTGCCTTCGATAAGGGCACAGGCTTTGCGGGATTTGTCGACAAAAGTTGTGAAAGTGGCTCCTCGCGAGATAGCTTCGATGCCGATTGCACCAGTACCCGCACAGAGGTCGAGGAATCTTGTCGTGTCCACAATCCGAGGTGTCAGCACGTTAAAAAGCGTCTCCCGCAGCCGATCAGAGGTCGGCCGCGTTTTAGTGTCCGCCGGGCTTTTTAGGGTTCTTCCGCGATAGAGTCCGGCAATTACACGCATAATGAATGATCTCAGCCCAAGCTCGATTCATTGAGAATATATCGCACGTACAAGGATTCGAACAACCGACGCCTCGAAGTTAGCGGTCCGCTTCGTGCTTACTTTGCGGACTTAGCAAGCCTTGCGTGAAATCTCTTTTGTTTGTGAAGAAATATCACGCGAGGCTCGCGGAGGACGCAAAGGAAGAACAGCGAAGAGCAACATCTTAGCCAATATCGGCAAGGCCGAACCGGGGATCGGACTTCACTTTTTCGATGAGGAGGGAAGTCTCGCGGGTCAGCCTTTTTTCGGTCAGGTAATACTCAGCCTCTTTTTTTGCGGTGTCGAGAATGTCGAGGTCGCGAATGATGTTGGCTATCTTGAACGACTGAATTCCTGACTGCCGCGTGCCAAAGATCTCGCCCTGGCCGCGGATTTCGAGGTCTGTTTCGGCGATCTTAAAGCCGTCATTCGTCTCTTCCATGATGCCCAGACGCTCCTTTGCGACGGCGGTCTTTTTGTCGCCGGTGAGCAGTACGCAATAACTTTGCTCAGCTCCGCGGCCGACGCGTCCGCGAAGCTGGTGAAGCTGCGAAAGGCCGAACCGCTCGGCATGCTCGATGACCATCAGTGACGCGTTCGGGACATCGACGCCGACCTCTATCACCGTCGTCGAGACCAAAATATTCAATTCTCCGGCGACGAACTGCCGCATAATCTCGTCCTTTTCGCCGCTTTTCATTTTGCCATGCAGAAGGCCGACGCGACGTTTTGGAAAAACTTTGTCGCGAAGTTCTTCAAACATTATGGTCGCGGCTTTTAGATCGAGTTTTTCGGATTCTTCGATCAGCGGATAGACCACGTAGATCTGTCTGCCGCGATCAATTTCACGTTCGATGCCTTTGTAAACTCCGGCTCGCTGATCTTCACCAACCACAACGGTTTTCACAGGTGTACGTCCCGGTGGAAGTTCATCGATGATCGAAACATCGAGATCGCCGTAAACCGTCATTGCGAGCGATCGCGGGATAGGCGTTGCGGTCATTACAAGAATATCAGGGTTGTACCCCATTGCACGCAGCTGCGACCGTTGGAGAACGCCGAATCTGTGCTGCTCGTCGATGACGGCAAAACCAAGTTTGTCAAATGTAACGCCGTCTTGGATTATCGCGTGCGTGCCTATAATTGCTTGAGTCTCTCCGGAGGCGACCTCGGCAAGAACCGTCCGTTTTTCGGCGGCCTTTAGGCTTCCGGTCAGAAGCGAGACGCGATAGGCTGTATTTTCGAATAGCTTTCTCGCGTTTCGGGCGTGCTGCTCCGCGAGAATCTCGGTCGGGGCCATTAATGCCGCCTGGTAACCGTTTTCCATAGCTGTGAACATCGCCAGAAATGCGATGATTGTCTTCCCGCTGCCGACGTCACCCTGAACTAACCGATTCATCGGCTCGGTTGAAGTCATGTCGCTGAAAATTCGCCGTAGGACCCTATTCTGTGCGCTGGTTAGCTTAAAGGGTAAAAGAGATTCGATCCTTTTGGTGACGCCTGACGAAAGTTCGATGATCGATCCCTTGGATTCTTTCTTTCGTTCTCCGCGAGTTAGCTGCAAAGCGAATGAAAGCCAAAAAAACTCGTCAAAAATAAGTCTCTGCTGCGCAGGGCTTCGAAACCGTTCGTAGTCGGAAATAACCGACTTTTCTGGAGGAAAGTGAATTTCCTCGATTGCCTGGTGTCGAGCGATCAATCCTTGTCGTTTCAAAAGATCAGCCGGCAAATTCTCGGTAATCGTTTTAAGGTCCAGTTCCTTCAAAACCGCAAAAATTATCTCGCGCAGGCGTTTTGTTTGAAACGGGCCGAGTTTTCGGTAGATAGGAACGCACCGGCCAGTGTGGACCATCGCGAATTCCGGGTGATCGACGTCCTCAAGAAGGTCGGAGTCCGTCTCGTCGGGTGGACCGTCTACGGCGATGGACGGCACAGGCGGCAATCCGAGCGGTTCGGCTTCCTCGGGCGACGGGAGCATTTCGAGTTCGTCCGGTTTGTTTAGTTTTAGAGCGAATGTATTGCGTCGGCCGTCCCATTCCCATTTCCCGAACGCGACGAAGCGGGCCCCGCGAGGGAATCTGTCGCGATAATAACTGATAATTCGGTTGGACTGCTTTCCGGATACGAACCACCAGACCACAACGGGTTTTTGCGTTCTCGCACTGTCGCCGCCGCTTATCTCAAAAATATTGAGCTGCGGCTGTCGGGCAGTCCGATTCTTGCCGACCTGAAAACCGCCGGATACGCGGGTGTATACTTCGACCGATGCTTCGAGGCCATCGTAAAGTTTATCGATACCGATAAAATTCGAGCGGTCCTCGTAGCGAGTCGGAAAATAGTTGAGCAGGTCACCTACATCGGCGTCTTTGATATCGCTTTTCGCGGCGAGATTTGCGACGGCCGACGCCAATTTCCGTGACGTGGTGGTCGAAAGATTGGCGATCCCGTGTTCGTGGAGCTTGAGGATCGGTGTGTTCGGAGAAATTGTCATCACGACGTATCTTAAATTCTACTGCGCGCCGAAGAACCACCCGGTAAGCCGAAGCGGCTTCCACCTTTATTCATAAGGAGTGGAGCTAAGCTTCCAGCGAGAACGGATTAAAATCCGTGTCTCGGTCGTAGTAGTCTTCGTGCTCGGCTTTCTTGAGCCAGTTGACGATCACGTAGGTGAATGGTGTTGCGACGGCCTCCCACAGGACTTTTATGAAATAATTACCGATCATAACGTTGACGAGCTGTTCATTCGACCAGA
>JAYSON010000407.1:0-11665 GCA_043722725.1 Chloracidobacterium sp. | reverse complement strand
AAGCCAATAATAAATTCTGCCACGGAAAAAGAACTCAAACTGCGTCGTTTGATGCGCGAAATGCGGCGGGTGTTGGTCGCCTACTCAGGCGGCGTCGATAGCTCGTACCTTGCGTTGATCGCGACGCAGGAACTTGGGCCGGACGCACTTTGCGTTATGGGGCATTCGCCCAGCGTCTCCGAATTTCAGCGTACCGAGGCAACGAAAACGGCCGACTTCGGTTTGTTCAACTTTCAGACGATCGATACGGCCGAGCTTGACGATCCCGATTACCGGGCAAATCCGCAAAACCGCTGCTATTTTTGTAAGTCCGAGCTTTACGATAAACTTGCTGCAATGGCCGGCGAGAAGAAAATTGCGTTCGTGATCGATGGCACCAATGCCGACGACACGGGCGATCACCGACCGGGAAGGGCGGCGGCTGAAGAAAGAAATGTGCGAAGCCCGTTGGTTGAGGCCGGTTTGGCAAAGGACGATATTCGACAGCTAAGCAAGCTGCACGGCCTGTCGGGTTGGGATAAACCCGCAAGCCCGTGCCTCTCGTCGCGCATTGCGTATGGCGTGCCGGTGACGATTGCGAGGCTGTCGCAGGTCGAGACCGGCGAAGATGTTCTGCGTTCAGAAGGATTTACCGAATTCCGCGTTCGGGTCCACGGCGACCTGGTTCGAATCGAGATCGCCCGCGACGAACTGGAACGTGCTATGGACTTGCGGATGATCGAGCGTATGACGAAAGCCTTTAAAACATTAGGCTTTAAATACGTTACTCTCGACCTCGAAGGATTCCGTTCCGGTGCGATGAATGCCGTGCCGGACGTTAAACCAATATCCGAGAAAAATTACGAAAACGAACAATTGGAGAAAGTATAAAATGGCAAATCCGATGGCCGACGAAATGCGGCGTTTTAAAGGAAGCGACGAAAAGAACCCATTTGAAGCAATGAGTGAGCGGTTTGATCGGGCCGCTCAACTATTAGGGTTGGACGCTGATCTTTACACCGTAATGAGAGTTCCAAGCCGTGAGATCAAGGTATATGTCCCCGTTCGAATGGACACAGGGCATCTTCAGGTTTTTGAAGGCTATCGAGTCCAGCACAATTTCGCCCGCGGGCCGGCAAAGGGCGGCATTCGTTATGCACCCGATGTAACTCTCGATGAAGTGAAGGCGCTTTCCGCCTGGATGACGTGGAAGTGCGCGGTCGTCAATGTGCCGTTTGGCGGCGCAAAGGGCGGAATTATCTGTAATCCCGCACAAATGTCGCTCGGCGAGCTCGAGCGGCTGACGCGCCGTTACACCGCCGAATTAATCGATTTCATCGGACCGGACAAGGACGTTCCCGCACCTGACATGAACACCAACGAGCAGACGATGGCCTGGATCATGGATACGTATTCCATGCACGCCCGCCACACCGTTACGGCGGTTGTGACTGGAAAACCCGTGGCTCTTGGCGGTTCGCTCGGAAGACGCGAGGCAACCGGACGCGGCGTTTTATTTTGCGTGAATGAGGCGATCAAGAGGTTTGACCTGACGCCTGAGGAAACTTCGGTAGTTGTGCAGGGATCAGGAAATGTCGGTGGTATCGGCGCACAATTGATGCACCAACAAGGTTATAAAGTGATCGCAATTTCCGATGTCGGCGGCGGTATCCACAATCCTGATGGCCTGGATATTCCAAAAGTTCTGGAATATCTCCAGAAGAACCGGACCCTTGAAGAGTATCCGGTAGCCGAACAGGTCAGTAATAAGGACTTGCTTGAGATCCCTTGTGACGTGCTTGCTCCGTGTGCTACTGAGAACCAGATCACATCCGAGAATGCCGACCGTATAAAATGTAAGATTTTAGCGGAAGGGGCGAATGGACCGACAACGCCGAAGGCCGATAAAATTTTGCATGATAAGGGGATATTCGTTATTCCGGACATTCTTGCAAATGCCGGCGGTGTGACCGTTTCGTATTTTGAATGGGTCCAGGACCGGATGGGTTATTTTTGGCAGGAAAGCCAGGTGAACAGTCGTTTAGAAGAAAAAATGGTCGCAAGTTTCAACGAACTTTGCCATTTTGCGACCAAACATGAGGTCGATACGCGGACGGCGGCATACATGTTGGCGATCGACCGGGTTGCCTACGATACCAAAATGCGAGGTATTTACGCATAAAGAAAATCACGTAATCTGTTTAAAACGCTTGATTTTGCGGATTAGTTACGTTAAGGTCTTTAAAAGGCAGACGTCGCGCGATACGAGACAGTCTTTATTTGCGTCCGTTGCTGCCTTTCAATTTTTGTAAATATTGATCTTTTTGCAGATACGCTGATTTTTTCTGACTGATCGGGTTGGCAAGAATTTTGGCGTATGTAATAATTGCGTAGCTTATTGAAATAAAGTAGTTCCTATTTTATAGCTACGAATTGAAATTTAATTTTTTATCACGGCGGAGGAAAATGATGAAACTCGCTTATAGAGTGTATATTGTTACGCTGGTCTTGTTAACGTTCGTATTTGCTGCTTCGGCGCAAGACGTTAAGAATCCAAGATCGGCTAAAGACGACAGAAATACGGCACCGACTGTCGGAACAGGAGGTCCGGTCGGAGGTCCGACGGGTCTTTTTACTGTTTATGATGGACAAACCTTGAGAAGGGGCGAGTTCACGTTCAGTGCGGCTTACAGCAATTTTGATCGCGATCCGGGCAATGTGGATATCACAGAGCTGCCTGTTAGCTTTCAGGTTGGATTGACGGACAATTTCGAGTTGTTTTTCAACACAGATGCTTATAGGGCGGTCAAGGTCAATTCACCTCGCAACCTATCAGGCTTTTATCTACCTAATTCCCGACTTTTCATTAATGGGTCATTTCAAAGCGGCCCCGCTATCATCCTGGCTCCGTCGGGACCTGGTACGGGCCCTCTCGAAAATCGGGCTGTTTTTCGCCCGACCGGCTCTCAGCCGTTCGTTCAGTTTCCTTATGTAGGCGGTTCGTCCGGCAATTTTGGACTGCCGTTTTCGGGTCCGTCATTCGGATTCCCGGCACTTACGAACGCGACAATGGGACCGCCGACCGCTGGTGGTAACGGAGCTGACAACTTTCCGGGCATCGGTTCGGTTTTTGGAAGTATTCTACCGGGCTTCGCTTTAACCACGATTTGCAGCAGCGGTGCGGCGACTTGTGCACAGATCGCACAGGCACCGGGAGTTTTTACATCGGCTCCTTCGTATTTGCCGGATGCTCCGCTTCTTAACCGTACGTTTGGCGAATCCGCTTTCAGTACCTACACGGTTGGCGGCAAATGGCGTTTTACCGGAGTTAACAATCCTGTAGGCTTCGGCGTGGTCGGCTATTATCGTTTTTATGCGGACAACGCAAACGATTTCAGCGGATTTAACCAGTTGCAGCGTGGAGCAAGCCCCGGCGGCAACCGCGGCGATTTTGGAGCGTCGTTGTTCCTGGATGCCAGAGTTGCTAGATGGATGAACGTTTCGGGTAACCTTGGATATAACTACAACAGCAGCATCAAGGGTGATTTCCCGGGCGGTAGGTTCACACTGTTGGACAGGCCGGATGAACTTCTTGTCTCGGCCGGCGTCGATTTCCCGGTTAATAAATACTTTCAACCGATTGCGGAGTTCCGCTCGCTCAATTACATAGGCAGCAGGACTCCGAACGCGTTTGAAAATGATCCGATTGACGGGCTTGCCGGCTTCCGCGTATTTCCGGCACGTTGGATAGGCTTCAGTCTTGCCTATCGGTATCACTTTAATCAACAGGATCGTGACAGCTTTGACGAAGATGAACTGAGAACGAACTCGACATTTCTTCCCTGTGGAACGCAATCCGTCGGCTGCGTCGGCCAGACAGTCGTCTCTAGCTACCGCGGAGTTCCTCCGGGATTCCTCGCATCGGAAAATCCGCATGGAGCGATTGTTCAGGTATTCGCCGGCAGACGTAATAAGCGTCAGGCTGAGGTCGTCAACATTCCCGCGAATGTAACGGCTCTAACACTTAGCGACAGCGAAGTCGTTCTACCTTGCCCGGCGGGAACACGTTCTACTTCGGGTGCATGTAATGACAGTACCTCAATCACTGTAGCGACAACGGCTACCGATACTGAGAATGATGTTCTTACCTATAACTACACTGTTTCAGGCGGACGCATTGTCGGAACAGGTGCAAATGTTTCTTGGGATCTCAGCGGTGCCCAGGCTGGAACTTACACGATCACAGCGGGCGTTGACGACGGCTGCGGATTGTGCGGCAAGACGGAGACAAAAACCGTCAGCATCACACCGTGTCCGGATTGCAAGCAGCTTTGCGATTGTGCGACGCTTGCCGTTAGCGGCCCTGCCGGAATTACCAATCCTGGCGAAACGATGACCTTCACGGCTAATGTCAGCGGTGGAAGTCAGTCAAATGTTACTTACAACTGGTCGGTTTCTGGCGGTTCGATCGAATCGGGTCAGGGAACACCGAGCATCACGGTTAGAACTACTCGCGAAATGGCGAACACAAACGTGACAGCTACGGTTGAACTTGGCGGTCAGGATCCAGAGTGTAATTGTCCGAAGACTGCATCAGAGTCCGGCAGTGTAGCACCTGGACCGGAAGCGATCAAGGTCGATGAGTTCGGTAAAGTGACCAACGACGTTATAAGAGGACGTCTTGACGAATTCTTTAATGTCCTTGCCGCCAATCCGAACGACCAGGGATACATCATCAATTACGGGACGGATAAAGACGTTGCGGCTCGTGAAAAATTGATCACGAATCACATCAACTTCCGTAAGATCGATAGATCGCGTATCACCTTAGTCAGAGGCGGCGATACAGGTGGCGAAGTCACTACCAAGCTCTATCGCATACCGCCTGGAGCAGAAAACCCGGCACCGTAACAACAATTAAGCTTTGCGTCGAAATTTGATGCGAACATAAAAAAGCGAAAGAGGATTCCTGATCGGGATCCTCTTTCGCTTTTTGCGTTTGAAAAAAATTTTGCAATGTTCTTTCGATTGTGTAGAATTATGCCAACGTGTGTGTTAGTTGCGCTATTTCCCGCGAATTTTTGAAATGATGTCTGCATTGCAGATGCAAACCAGAACCTGCTTTTATCATCTAAACAAAGGGAAAATTCCCGTGTTCAAATTCGGATCGACTTACCCGTGCAAATTCAAGGAAATTATATGTTCTTAAATTCCAGCAATACATGGCAGTTATTCAGAGGATGTTTGGCCTTGTTTCTGATCGTCGTATCGGTTCCGATACTGGCACTTGCCGACGGGAACGTTGTCAAAGATCCCTCGAATTTCAGCGAATGGTCGGTAGTCGGACCGAGTGGCGGGGACGTGCGCGTTGTCACGATCGATCCGCGGGATAAGGACCGCTTGTATATCAGCACGCTTGATGGACAGATACACATCTCGGAAGATGCCGGCAAGAGTTGGAGATTGCTGGTAAACCTGAATAAACCGCAACTTGTGCTCGACCAATTGTTCGTTGACAGCCGCGATTCGAAGATCATCTACACATCGGGCCATCGCGGGAACCTTCCAGGCGGATTTTTCAAAACATCTGACGGCGGTGCTACTTGGAAAGAGGTCAAGGAACTTAGCGAGCAGGCTATTCATGCCATGACGCAGTCAAAAGAAGACCCGAACATTCTTTTCGTCGGTACAAAGAACGGCATGTGGATATCGCGGAACTCGGGCGACAACTGGACAAAGATCGATTCGCCTTCGTCGCCGCTTGATATAAACTCCATGGCTATCGATCCCAAGGACGACAACACTATTTACGCCGGAACGACCTGGCGGCCGTATAAATCTACGGATAGCGGCAAAAGCTGGCGATTGATAAAGGACGGCATCATTGATGATTCCGACGTTTTTGCTATCAATATCGATCCGCGAAAGGCCGATCATTTGATTGCTTCGGCATGCAGCGGAATTTACGAATCGTTCAACGGCGGTGAGAAGTGGGCGAAAATACAGGGCATTCCGTCGCAATCACGCCGGACACGAGATATTGTTCAGCATCCATCGATCGCTGGAACGGTTTATGCCGGAACGACCGAAGGTTTTTGGATGACGACGAATGGCGGCAAATCATGGATACTGACGACGCCCCGCAATGTCGAGGTCAACTCGATCGCCGTTCACCGCGACGAACCGAATCGCGTGTTTATCGGAACGAATAATTTTGGGGTATTGGTTTCGAACGACGGCGGCAAGAATTTCGTCCCGACTAATGATAATTTCACCAGCCGCTTTACCTATTCGGTGACGCCGGATCTCACCGAGCGGAACCGGCTGTACGCAACTACACAGAATACCAGCACAAGCGGTGGTTTTTTCTTTACCAGCAGCGACGGCGGAGCAACTTGGGTTCAGGCAAAGGGCCTGGACATAAACCGCATTTCGCCGTTTGCCGTGCTTCAGGAACGAGCCGATCCGAACAAGATGTATCTCGGAACAAATGTCGGAATCTTCCAATCGCTTGACAGAGGCGGAGCATGGACATTGCTGACGCCGCCCAAACCTGTCAAGAAGCCCGTCAGGAAGGCACCGGTAAAAAAGGGTACGAAGATTACGGTAAAGCCGAAAGCTACACCCAAACCGATTATCGATGACAAAGGGCAAGAGCTTATCCCGGCGATATCCGAAAAGGTTAAAGTATTGACCCACACCGAAGACGAAAAGAATGGGATTTTGGCCGGGACCGACAATGGTTTGTACAGAACCTATGACGTGACAAAAGGCTGGGAGAAAATTTCGTTTGGCGAGGGCATCACCGGCAACGTATTCGCGATCTTTGCGACGCCGTCGGTTCCCGGAACTATTTGGGTGGGAACTGCATCGTCCGGATTAATTGTTTCGAATGATGATGGTGAAACATGGAACAAGGTTTCGGGCATTCCCGCGAACATTCCCATCAGCTCTATTACGGTCGACCCTAAGCGTCCGAATTACATTTACGTTGGAACAATACAGGCGTTCTATCTGAGCCGAGATGGCGGCCGTTCGTGGAAGCTGAGGGGCGGAAAGCTGCCGCTTGGCAATTACACCAGCATTCTGATCGATCCAAAAAATCCAGACGAGATATTTGTTTCGAGTGCTTTGGAAAATGACGGTGGAATATTCTTTTCGAACGATGCCGGTATGAACTGGAAGCGGGTCGACTCCAAGGAAATGAAATTGCCGAGCCGCCGCGTGTGGATGATGGCCTTTGACCCGGCGGATTCCAACCGTATCTTTGCGGGCTCACACTCGTCCGGTGTTTACCGCATCGACCGCAAGTCCGATTCGGCGGGCGTCGATCCCAAGCCGCCGACCGCGGTTTCCAAAATCGAAAATTGATTTGTTAACAAAGGTTCTCTAAAGGCGGTGTTTCGGCACCGTCTCTTTTTATTCCCAACTTGGAACTTAACGATTTGAACTCTATAATCTGAAACATCGGGAGCAATAAATCTGTGATGCAAGAAAGTGGCTGTTCGGAATCAGTTGGCGTTCGCGGTTTGCGTACCGAAAGCCTTCCTTTTTCGTCGATCCCGTCGCAGTCAAAACTTTTCATCGATTTTCAGCAGAATCCGCCTTCGCTCAAAAAGTACTATCCGTCAATCGTTTCGTCGCACACCGAAGCTGCTGCACGTATTCCGGAAGTCCTTGCCAATTACAAGACAGACCGTACCCTGCTGTGCGATGCCCTGAAGCTTATAAATACACAATTTGGTGCGGGTACGGAAACGTTTAAAAATATCGGACTGCTTCGTGAGCAGGATGCGGTCTCGGTCGTGACGGGTCAGCAAACCGGGTTGTTCACCGGGCCGCTTTATTCGATTTACAAGGCAGTGTCCGCGATAAAAATGTCGGAGTGCCTAAACGGCCGCGGGATCAAATCGGTTCCGGTATTCTGGATGGCGACCGAGGACCACGATCTCGAAGAGGTTTCCAATGCTTTCGTAATTGACAGTGGAAACGGATTGACGGAAGTGCGTGTTTCGGCAGCCGACAGCGTAACCGGAAGGTCGGTCGGCGAGATAAGCTTTGACAGATCGGTCTCGACCACCATTGCGCAATTATTTGCCTCGTTGCCGACGACTGAGTTCAGGGACGAGCTGCGGCAGGAATTGGAGAGTGTGTGGGTCGAGGGAAAGAACTTTGGTGAGGCGTTTGGGACATTTCTGACTAGTCTTCTTGGCAAGTTTGGCCTGATCATCGTCGATCCGCTGCACGATATGCTAAAGCAGCTTTCCGCTCCGATCTATTCTGAGGCGATCATGCACAGCAGCGAGATCGTCGCCGCATTGACGGCGAGAAGTGCGGAATTGGTGCGCGATGGTTATCATGCTCAGGTCCTTGTCGAAAAGGATTACTTTCCGCTGTTTTGGCATGCTGACGACGCCCGCCGCGTAGCGTTGCGAAGAACTTCGGACGGAATGATTCAAGTCAAAGGCGAAAAAACTAGGTTCACGGAATCGGAACTCGCCGCAACCGCGGCTTCCGAGCCCGGAAGATTCAGCCCCGGCGTTATGCTTCGCCCGGTTGTTCAGGACTATCTCTTCCCGACCGTCTGCTATTTTGGCGGCGGGGCCGAGATCGCTTATTTCGCCCAGAACAGCGAGGTTTATCGTATTCTCGATCGTCCGGTCACGCCCATCCTTCATCGGCAGAGTTTTACGATCATCGAAGCCAAATATGCTCGGACGCTTGAAAAATATCACTTAATTTTTTCCGACCTTTTCGCGGGCGAAGCGGACATTTTGCCTCAGATTGTCGACAAATTTATCGATCCAAATACCGCGAGGCTTTTCGCCGATGCAGAAGAGAAAATAAACACGGAACTGAATAGATTGGATCAGGCATTGTCTGAAATAGACGTGACGGTGGCCGCAAATCTGGCGACGCGGCGGCGAAAGATCATTCATCACATCGGGGCGTTGCGGAAGAAATACCACTTTCGCCGCGTAGAGATGGATGAGATTATTAGGCGCCGGATTCACTCAGCATTCACAGGGCTTTTGCCTAACGGCCATCTTCAAGAACGAACATTGAACGTCACCTCATTTCTCGACCGGTTCGGCCCGAATTTTATCGATATGATATATGATTCGATCGATTTGGATGACAAAGGGCATCGTATAGTTTATTTATAAGATGAACAAGATCAGTATCTTACCGGACAATTTGGCAAATCAGATCGCGGCGGGCGAGGTCGTCGAGAGGCCTGCATCCGTCATAAAAGAGCTGGTTGAGAATGCCATTGACGCTGGTGCCGGGCGTGTGCAAATTGAGATCGAACTAGGCGGACGCAGGCTGATGCGTGTTATCGATGATGGCTTTGGAATGCTTCGCGACGACGCGATACTCGCTTTCGAGCGTCACGCTACATCGAAGATTCGTACGCTCGAAGATCTTTCACGAATCATGACGCTCGGCTTTCGCGGCGAGGCGCTTGCATCCATCGCATCTGTCGCAAAAGTTGAACTGATAACGAAGATCGAGCCGGACGCAGCGGCGACGCGCGTAGTGATCGAAGGCGGCAAGCTGATTGACGTCAAAGATGCTGCACGCGACACGGGAACTACAATTACCGTACGCGATCTTTTCTTCAACACGCCTGCACGGCGAAAATTCATGCGGTCGGAAGCGACGGAAAATTATCATCTTGCGGGCATAGTGACGCATTATGCTCTTGCCCATCCTGAGATCGCGTTTACGATGACGAACAATGGCCGGGAAGTGCTTAGAGTTTCGCCCGCAAAAGATCTTCGCGAACGGGCGTTTCAGATCTTCGGTGCCGGAATGCTCGAAAGCCTTTTGCCCGTTTCAGGCGGCCGCGAGTTTGTAGCGAAAGTTTCCGGCTTTGTTTCCGCACCTCGTGAACGCCGTACGACCCGCGATGCACAATACTTCTTTGTAAATCAGCGGTTTGTTCGCGACAAGACGATTGCCGGCGGATTGCTCGAAGGCTTCCGGTCCGTTCTGCCGCATGGCGTTTACCCGGTGGCGTTTCTTTTCGTCGATGTTCCGATCGAAGAGATAGATGTAAATGTTCACCCCGCAAAAACGGAAATACGATTTCGCCGCAACGAGGCGGTCAAAGATGTGATTGCCGAAGCGATAAGAAACTCGCTGGCAAGAGCGGGGATTTTGCCGGAGTCGGCATCGTCGGGATTTGAGCCGGAAATTGATAAGCCCTTGAGCGAAGCCGTTTCGCCACTTATCGAACCGCAGGCTAGTTCGCAGCTTCCGATGGATTTTCAGACTGCGTCCGTGGACTCAAGGGAGGTGTTGCCTGCTCCGTACGGCCTTCAGGCAAAAGTCGCTGCTCACGTTCCACCCGTTCCAGGTGTTCCACCGTTGAAGGGTGGAACAGATGGAATGCTGACACGAAATAGCCTAAATGATGAGAATTTCCCGGGTGAATTTGAGCAGGGCGCGGAAGATCGATCAGCCGAGATTTTTCGGACAGATGAGTTACCAGATTCCGCACTCCGCATTCCGCACTCCGCATTGGAGATGCCTCCGGTCAACTCTGCCGCGAAACTGGTGAGATCAGTTGAAGTTGAGAGCATCGCGTCATCGAAGATCCGTCCGGTCGCTCAGCTTCACGACAGCTTTATTATCGCTGTCGATGACGAAGGTATGCTGCTGATAGATCAACACGTTGCCCACGAACGAATTCTTTTTGACAAGTTTCGCCAAAAAGAGACCTCACGGTCGATTGAATCGCAAAACCTGCTTCTGCCGGAAACGGTCGATCTGACACCCGCGCAGGCAGAGGCCTTCAGGCTGGTGGAAAACGACTTGGCGTCTCTTGGTTTTGGCATAATGCAGCTTTCGGGCCGGACGGTTGCGATCAAATCGGTGCCGACCGACCTTCCGCCGTCGGAGGCGAGAAATCTTTTTGCGGAAATACTCGATACTATCGAGCTTGAAAAACGCGGCAACGCAAAGGCGACTCTGCGTAATCAGATCGCAGCCAGCCTCGCCTGCAAGGCTGCTATCAAAATAAACATGAAGCTGACGACGGAAAAGATGCAGTGGCTTATCGACCGGCTGCTCTTAACCTCATCACCGACGACATGCCCGCACGGCCGGCCGGTCATACTTCGCCTCACAATGAAGGACATCGAGCGGGGATTTCACCGAACATAATTGATGCAAACCGACAAACCTGATGAAAATCTGATCCGCGGCGTAGGCGTTACGGGGGCGACGGCGCTGAACATGATCGACATGATTGGTGTGGGGCCGTTTATAACGATGCCGCTTATAATCGTTGCGATGGGCGGGCCGCAGGCTATGCTTGGCTGGATCTTTGGCGCTTTGCTTGTGATCTGCGACGGGCTGGTTTGGGCGGAACTTGGTGCCTCGATGCCGAAATCGGGCGGGGCGTATTATTACCTGAAGGAAATTTACGGTGAACGAAAGCTTGGCCGGATGATGTCGTTTCTATTCATCTGGCAACTGACTTTCTCGGCGCCTTTGTCTATAGCATCCGGCTGTCTCGGTTTTGCGCTTTACGCGACGTACGCGTTTCCTGGTCTGAGCCACACGTTCTTCGCGCAGGATCTGAGCCTACCGCTGCCATTTTTGGGCGACCTGACGGCGAGTGTTTCGGCTTCATACGGAACGTTTGTCGCTATCGGTATTTGCGCCTTTAGCGTAT
>JAYSON010000406.1:0-3173 GCA_043722725.1 Chloracidobacterium sp. | reverse complement strand
TTCGCCGGTTCAATCTTTTGTTTGATAATGTAATACTTGGTTTTGCTCATAGGTTGTAGCTACTTAAAGGGTTTGATGATTCTAATAATATGATTGCGTTCGAAAACCTTCCCCAGACAATTCCGCATTACTGCATTGAATCGTTCCGGCGAAACAATAAGAAAGATGCGCTTGCTTATAAGATCAACGACGTTTGGACATATCTGTCGGGAACCGAAGTGATAGACAGAATCAAACGCATCGCTCTTGGACTTTATAATATGGGCGTGAGGCCCGGCGACCGCATCGCGATAATCTCCGAAAACCGGCCCGAATGGTCCTTAACAGACCTTGCCATACTTTCACTTCGCGCGGTGAACGTGCCGATTTACACGACACAGGCAGTCGAACAAATCCGATACATTCTTGAAGACTCGGGCGCAAGAATGCTTTTCGTTTCCGGCAAAAAGCTGCTCAAACACGCCGAAAACGCCATACAAAGCGTCGAACGAATCGAGAAGATTATTTTTTTCGACGCGGATGCCAAACCGGACGACGATAACCGTGCGATGACGCTGGCCGATATCGAAACGCGAGGCGAGAAAACAGACGATGTCGAAACATTCGACGAGCTTTTGGCGAAAGTCGGAACGCAGGACCTCGCGACCATCATTTACACTTCGGGAACAACCGGCGAACCGAAAGGCGTAATGCTTACTCACGAAAATTTTATAGCGACCGTCATTGCTATTTCAAACGGCCTGCCGATCCGTGCAACGGACCGCTCGCTTGCTGTTCTGCCGTTGTCGCACATCTTTGAACGAGCGGTTTTTTACGTGCTTTGTGCAAATGGTGTTTCGATCCATTATTGTGCAGCCTTCGACCAGATCGCGTCGCATCTGCAGGAAGTTAAACCGACCATTATGACCGCCGTGCCGCGTTTGTTCGAGCAGGTCTATCACAAGATCGTAAAGAAAGGGAAAGCTGCTGGCGGATGGAAAACATCGCTTTTTGACTGGGCTTTGGTAGTCGGGCAGGACTATTGGGAAGCCAAAGATAAACACGAATCCGTCTCACCGTTATTGGCGGCCAAACACGCTCTGGCGAGCAAGCTTGTCTTCTCAAAATGGCGCAAAGGCGTGGGCGGCTGTCTTCGTTTTTTTGTATCGGGCGGCGCACCGCTCTCGAAAAAGCTTTCGTATGCTTTCTGGGCCGCCGGGATTCCGATCCTCCAGGGTTACGGTATGACCGAGGCCTGCATTACCTGTGGAAATCGCCCCGATGACAACAAGGTCGGTTCGATCGGGTCCCCTTTCGAAGGCATCGAGATGAAGATCTCCAAAAAGGACGGCGAAATTCTTATCCGCGGCAAAAACGTGATGAAGGGTTATTACAACAAACCGGAAGAAACCGCGAAAGTAATTGACGAAGACGGTTATTATCACACCGGCGATGTCGGTTACGAGGATTCTGACGGGCATTTCTACATAACGGATCGGATAAAAGACCTGTTCAAGTTATCAAATGGAAAGTACATCGCTCCGCTTCAGGTTGAAAGCCTGTTAAAACAGAGTCCGCTCGTCTCGCAGCCAGTGGTCGTCGGTTCGGGGCGCAAACAAGTTGGAGCCTTGATAGTTCCGGATTGGGATGCACTCAATGAAGTTCTGCAGGACGAGGGCATCGATGTCTCGGGAACACGCGAGGAATTGTGCGAAAATCCGTATGTTATTAAGAGAATACAGCGTGATGCCGTCGAATTGACCCGTGAATTGAGTGACTACGAAAGAGTGAAGCGCGTCTATCTTCTTCCCAGAGAGTTTTCGATCGATAAAGGCGAAATGACACCGACATTGAAGATAAAACGCAACGTCATTGACGAAAAATATGAGGAAGCTATTGATGAGATTTGCGGAAGTTGAATGAAAAGTGGCAAGAGAGAGAAGGTGGAAACTATCGTTTATCACATCAGTTCATTCTCTTCCATTAACCGGTCAAAAAAAGAATCGTCCTTTTTCTTGCTTAACAGAGCTTCCGCCAGTTCAAAAAGAGGTTTCGGCATCTTACCCGGCTCCACTCTTTCTTCGGCCGGAGGGTAGTGAGAATAAAAAGCTACCTCGGCCGAACAGAATTCGCACGTCCTAAGATGTCTGCGAATTTCCCTGCCGTCGACAAGCTCCATGTCTCCGGTTTGAAAAGCAAGCAGCTCATCCGAGGCCGGGCAGTCTTCATTTTTACAAAACTTTTCCATCGTCAAAAACAATACAATAGCAGACTTTTGCCGGCCGCTCTATCTATAAATTAGGGCGTGTCTTCCAGTTTAAGCTTATCACCACATTCAAAAGTAAATCCGCAATGCACCATTGCTTCCATAACTGAGGCGATAAAAGTTTCATCGGAGATCGCGGGCGACCATAATATTAGGCCTCCATTTTATGTTAAGCAGCTTGACTGCAATAGTTATAAGCCCTGGTTAAATATAGGCGGCTAGTGCAAAAACTTGTTGCTCAAATCCGAAATAATTGCTAATATTTAGATCGTAGGCATTGAGCGGTATAAGACTCATGGCTCGCCCGCCAGAAATAGCCGCAACGCTCGGCGGATCGCTTCGCATAAACATTTTCTACCAAAACCCACTTTTGCGACAAAGGATTTTCGGGAAGTCTTGTTGATATTCCGACGCGAAACGCCGGTCAGAACGTCAATGAATTGTCATCGAAAAGCGTTGCCGTCACAGTAGTCGACAACGAGCCCGGATCCGCGAAAAGCGGGAAAAAGTAATACAGGTTAAATATGAAGCCACTTGAACAGCAGGAACTCCTGCCAAAAGCCATCCCCGTGCGACATCACAAGGTTGGCAAATGGAATGAAAGCCTCGAGGCCTCTGATGTTAATCAGATTTGGCTCGAGCTTCACAGGATCGTTTCATCCCACCCACTGGTTCGAGCGTCAAAACGAGCGGGTTTTCTGGTCGAAGTAGGAAAGTATAACGCCTACACGGATTTGACTCAGGAGCTTTTTGTCGCCCTGCTGAGCAAAGAGCGATTTCAGCACTACATCGACACGGAAATGACGGATGCGGAGGTCGAAGCGGAGATCAGCCAGATCGAGCTGACAAACATGCTGACCGCCGAACTCCGAAAGCGATATCCGGAATCGTATCGTTTGGCCCGCAGGATCTCGACACTAATTCAGTC
>JAYSON010000405.1:0-4173 GCA_043722725.1 Chloracidobacterium sp. | reverse complement strand
GCTCTTGAAGGCATTGGCTCAAGTCTTGACAAGATCGCTTACGGCGTCCGGGCGATCGAAATTGAAACGTCGCCGCTGCCGGAATGTATCGACGGCATTAACGGATCGCTGGCTCCGGTGGTCGGCGGCTTTGAGGCGGTCGGCGGAAGTTTGACAAGCGCTGATCGGCATTTGGGCAATATCGCCGTGGCTTTGGGCGTTAAATAAAACGAATATGAAAATTGGTATCAGCGGAAAAGGCGGTTCGGGCAAAACGACGATTTCGGCGACGCTTGCTCGGGTCTTTGCACGCCAGGGCCTGCCCGTATTGGCAATCGACGGCGATCCAAATCCGAATCTGGGAATGGCGCTGGGTTTAAAAGCTGAAACTCTTGAAAACACTCATTCTATCCCTCGAAGCATTGTCGAAAGAATAGAAGATGCGGACGGCAAAATGCGAATGGTTCTAAAAGATTCTGTGGAGAACATTGCCGCATTACACGGCATTGCCGCGCCGGACGGAATTCGTTTGTTAATCGGCACGAAAGTCGAAAAACCGGGAGCAGGCTGACTTTGCTCCGCACACGCTGCCGTGCGCAGCTTGATGGGAGAAATCGTTTCAGAAGCCGACAATATCACGGTTATGGATATGGAAGCATCGCTTGAACACCTCAGTCGGGGCACCGTTCGCCATGTTGACGTCTTGCTGATCGTAACCGAACCATATTACCGCTCGCTGGAGACCGCACGCCGCACGTTGCCGCTCGCTCGCGGATTGGGCATCAACCATATCTACGCAGTGGTCAATAAATATAGAAGCGCGGACGACGAAAAAGCAGTGACCGATTTTTGCCGGGATAACGAGTTGGAGATCATCGCCAAAATTCCATTTGACCCGAACGTAACGCAAGCCGATCTGGAAGGCAGATCTTTATATGATTTCAATTCGGACGCTCCCGTAGTTAAAGAAGTTGAAAAACTTGCCGAAGATCTGCGGAAGCGTGTGCCGCTGAATAATTCCTCGGCATCGAAAGTTTTAACCAAGCCGAACTGTTAGATTGAGGAGAATTGTATGTTAGATGAAACGACTTCCCTCGCCGGAAACCCGACTGACGATAACGTCGCACACCAAGTCAAAACGGAAACTAAACTGGCGGAACTTTCCTTCGGGCCGCTGACGAAAATTCACGTCTTTTGGCTGGCGGGAATGAGCTGCGACGGTTGCACGATTGCCGTGGCGGGCGCGACAAATCCGACGCTCGAAAGTTTGCTGACCGGTGTAATTCCGGGTCTGCCGCA
The DNA here is from genome assembly GCA_043722725.1 of Chloracidobacterium sp. Lineage (GTDB taxonomy): Bacteria > Acidobacteriota > Blastocatellia > Pyrinomonadales > Pyrinomonadaceae > OLB17. The sequence goes on along the minus strand of JAYSON010000405.1, from coordinate 2,895 downwards.
GGTTATTTTGCATCACCCGGTCTTGGCGGTCGAAGCAGGTAGAGATTTTGTTGAAAATTTCTATATGGCTGAACGCGGCGAACTCGACGCTCCTTATGTAGTTTGCTACGAAGGTTCAATTGCCGACGAAACAATCGCCGCGGCCACGGGCGGATATTGGTCGGCACTCGGTTCAGAACATCTGGGCGGAGACAAACACCGTCCGATCCCGACGACCGAATGGCTTAAACGGCTTGCTCCTGGCGCGGCCGCCGTCATAGCTGTCGGAACATGCGCGACGTGGGGCGGAATTCCCGCCGCCGCCGGAAATCCGACCAATTCGATGGGTCTGATGGATTTTCTCGGCAAAGATTACCGCAGTACAACTGGTCTGCACGTCATCAATATTCCCGGCTGCTCGCCGGTCGGCGACAATTTTACGGAAACAGTAGGAATGATATTGCTTTTCCTGCAAGGCATCGGGCCTCTTCCCGAATTTGACGATCTAGGCCGTCCTGCCTGGCTTTTCGGCGAAACCGTCCATCAAAAATGTGTCCGCGCAGGTTATTACGAAGAAGGCTCGTTTGCGGAGAAATATGGCGACAAAGAATGTTTAGTGGAAGTCGGCTGTTGGGGTCCGGTCGTGCAGTGTAATATCTCGCAGCGGGGTGCGATCAATCATATGGGCGGCTGTATGAACACGGGCGGAATTTGTATCGGCTGCACGATGCCGGGTTTTCCCGACAAATTCGCGCCGTTTTATGCGACCCCGCCGGGTTCGTCAGCTTCCAGCAATATGGCCCGCACCTACGGAGCGGTCATCAGGCGTTTGCGGCGAATGACGATGAAATACCAAAACCAGGAATCTCGCTGGGAAGAAGAGGGACATATTCCAAGCGGATGGGGCGCATTTGAAAAACCGTCTCTAACGAGCCGTGCAATTCACCATATTTACCAAAAATTGCAGTATAGCGGTTCGGCAAAACTTGGAAGCGGTGTCGTTGCAAAAGGCTCGAATCAACCGCCTACAATTTAATTTATTTGCCTTGGACTTCAAGAAAAAACTATGTGCTTCAAAAATTTACCGATTGATTTCGATGATAAAGGAAAAGCTTTTCTGCGAGGCGGCATCCGCGACCCGTATTCGACCAAAAACGCTATCACCTCGGTTGGCGAAGTTAAGCAAATGCCGTACGACACGGTGCGTGAATTGCTCGCGCGAAACGGTTATATCAAAGACGTCGATTTTGACCCGGTAACCCGCGTCGCCGGTGCTCTCGCCTTTCACGGCGTGGCCGATTTGGAAAACCGCAAGTTTATTGAAGCTCGTTCGATGGCAACGTTGTTTCGCGGTTACGAACTTATTATGCAGGGCCGCGACCCGCGCGATGCGATTTTTATCACCAGCCGCGCGTGCGGCGTTTGCGGCGGTGTTCATTCGTCGTGCGCCGCGCTCGGCATCGAGATGGCTTTCGGTATCACGCCGCCGCCGCTGGGCATTATTGTGCGAAATCTGCTGCTCTCGCTCGAATTTCTTTATGACAATCCACTGCATCTTTTCCTGCTCGCCGGGCCCGATTACTCGGAACTGATAGTTAAAGCAACGACTCCGAGTTTGTGGGACAAAGCGACAAGGACCGCCGCTCCGAACGCCGAACATCACGGCTATGCGACGATCGGCGACCTGATGCGCGACATGAATCCGCTGTCTGGCAATCTTTATCTCGAGGCCCTCCATATGACGCGCGTCGCGCGTGAAGCATATGTCGTTATTGGAGGTAAATATCCGCACCCCGAAACGCTCGTGCCGGGCGGTGTCAGCACGACCGTAACCTTGCAAACGTTCAACGAAATTTATGTCCGCCTACAGCAGTTTTTCGATTATTCGAAAAAAGTGGTGACGATCTGGGATGATTTAACCGAATTTTTCTACGACGCAAACCCCGAATATCGAAAAAACGGAATGCGGGCCGCGAATATGGTCGATTTTGGGATTTGGGACGATCCCGATACTTATGACGCAACTTATGAAAACTGTAACGAATGGGGCGAAAAGCGTTGGGCCACGCCAGGCGCCGTAATCGGCGGCGAGCTTGTGACAACGAACCTGCAAAATATCAATCTTGGAATCGAAGAATTTATCGAACACTCATTTTATAAAGAATGGACGAACGGCGATGGTAACGGTTTGGCTCATCCGACCGACCCGTCGGGAGCTCCGCTCTCGCCTTTTCATCCGTGGAATAAGCAAACCCTGCCGAGTCCTTCCGGGCAAAATTGGCGTGAAAAATATACGTGGGCAACAAGCCCTCGTTGGGACAGGCAGGTTTTTGAAGCCGGTTCATATGCCCGCGTCTGGAACACGGCCGCCGCGCAGAAAATCCGCCCAAATCCATTCATCGAATCTACTGGAAAGAGTTTGAAAATACGTCTGCCGAAAGCGGCAAAACCGGAAATGAATATTGAATGGAAAATTCCCGCCGATTGGAATACTTTCGAGCGTAATAAAGCCCGGGCATACGGCGTGGCCTTTACGGCAATGGTCGCGATGAACGACTGGATGAAGGGTCTCGATCTGCTTAAACAAGGAAAAACAGCGGTCAGTACCGAGTTTGAGATTCCGAAAACAAACCGCATCGGCGTGGGTTTATGGGGCGCGGGGCGCGGCTTCCTCTCGCATCACATGGAACTCGACAAGGGCCTTGTTACGAACTATCAGATAGTTACGCCTTCGACAATCAATGCATCGCCGATGGACGCTTGGGACAAGCACGGCCCGTATGAAGAAGCGGTGCTCAATACTCCGATTTTGGAAGAATTCGACAAAGCGGAAAATTACAAAGGTATTGATTTATTGCGGACCTTGCGAAGTTTCGACCCCTGTATGCCCTGCACTACGCACATTTACGCCGGCGA
>JAYSON010000404.1:0-4614 GCA_043722725.1 Chloracidobacterium sp. | reverse complement strand
GGCGAAATGTCGAAGGCCGTTACTTTGAATCCGAGATCGTGCAAAAATCCTGCATCATCGCCGAGTCCGCAGCCGACGACCAACGCTTTTCGACCGTTTCCCTTCAACCTTGTTTGCTTTGCAAACTCAACGAGGAAGCGGTTTGGCTTCAGGTCGGCCCACGGAATTAACTCCGCATCGCCGTTCGATTCTTTGTATAAAGCCTCGAACCATCCGAGCGTGTCTCCGTGAGCGGCGAATTCAGCCGCCAGTTCGCGGGTCCGAGTCCGTTTATCGAATTCCGGAGTTTCCATAACGACTTTTAACACGATGCGCAGAATTGACAGGATCGTTTCGAAACGTCAAGGTCATCCGCTTCAATATCTTGTTTATCCTGTCCATCCCGTTCGAATAATTCCTATTGAGTCGGCGCATCTGCGTCGTTCCACGCCTTCCAGCCACCGGCCATTGAATACACATTGCTGTAACCCATTTTCTGCAAATTATCGGCCGCGAGTGCAGAGCGAAATCCGCCGCCGCAATACAGGACCAGTTCCATTTCCTTGTCCGGATATATCTGGACGATATCGCGTTCGATAATGCCGCGTCCCATGTGAACGGCATCTATCGCGTGTCCTAAACTCCACTCGTTATCTTCGCGGACATCGATCAGTACGGCTCCTTTATCCACTCTCTCGATTGTTTTTTCGACGTCGATCTCTCGCACGTTCGCGATAGCAACATTCACCAGCTCCACAAATTCTTCCGAATGTTTCATAGTTTTTTTAGTTTAACGCATATCCATTTGCCTCTCCTAGCTTGCGGTTCGGGAAACTCTTATAATATGGTTGTCATTTTTTATTAAATTTTAAGAAAAAGAGGTTTAAAGCATTGGCAGAACAATTTGACGTAACAATTATCGGTTCGGGGCCGGGCGGATATGTCGCTGCGGTACGCGCGGGACAGTTGGGCTTAAAGGTCGCGATTATCGAAAAAGAGAAAGACGCGCGGCTTGGGGGCACGTGCGGGCTCCGCGGCTGTATTCCGACCAAAGCATTGCTAAATGCTGCGCACCTTTACGAAAAGGCAGGGCATTTTGAGAATTTCGGGTTGAAAGTTAAAGACCTCAGCTACGACTGGACCGGCGTTCAGAAATATAAATCGGACGTGGTAGCAAAAAATTCGGCTGGTGTATCTTATTTGATGAAAAAGAATAAGATAACTGTTTTCAACGGCTTCGGGAAGATTCTTGGGAAAGGCAACGTCGAAGTTGCCCTCGCCGACGGTAAAAAGGTAGCGATCGAAAGCAAGGCGATTATTATCGCCACCGGCTCAGTCGTTCGCCCGATCCCGGGTTTTGAAACAGAGGGGAAACAGGTCGTAAATTCCGACCACATTCTTGAACTCACAAACGTTCCGAAATCGATGATTGTCATGGGCTCGGGAGCCGTCGGGGTAGAATTCGCTAGTGTCTATGCGCGGTTCGGTTGCGAAACGACAGTTATCGAACTGCTTGATCGCATTGTCCCTCTCGAAGACGCAGATGTTTCGAATGAACTCGCCCGCTCGTTTAAAAAGCAAGGCATAAAATGCGAAGTCGGCATCAAGCTCGATAAGCTCGAAAAGTCCAAGAAAGGCGTAAACGTTTCCGGCAATAATGCTAAAGGCGATGCCGTTACATTCGAAGCCGAAATGCTCCTCGTCGCCGTCGGCCGTATGCCGTATATCGAAAATCTCGGCCTTGAGAACACAAAGGTCGTAGTCAATCCACGCGGCACGCTCAAGGTGAATGAATATTGCGAAACGGATGAACCTAATATCTATGCTATCGGCGATGTCATCGACACCGCATGGCTTGCCCATCTCGCCTCAAAAGAAGGCATTATGGTCGTCGAAAAGATCACGGGCAAAAAGGTCGAACCGATCAAGCAGAACCTCGTCCCGAACTGCACCTACTGCGACCCCGAAGTCGCCAGCGTCGGCCTCACCGAAGCCAAAGCAAAAGAAGCTGGCTACGAAGTTAAAGTTGGCAAATTTCCATTCTCAGCATCCGGCAAGGCTCGCATTCTTGGCGAAACAGACGGCTTCGTCAAAATCGTCGCCGAAAAGAAATATGACGAGGTCCTCGGCGTCCACATCATCGGCCCGCACGCCACCGAATTATTAGCCGAAGCCTGCGTTGCCATGGCCCTCGAATCCACCGCCGACGAACTAGGCCGCATCATGCACGCCCACCCAACCGTCAGCGAAGCGGTAATGGAAGCCGCCGAAGGGGTTCATGATCTTACGATTCATATGTAAGTGCGGTTGTCAGCGGCCAGTTGTCAGTATCTCCGACAACTGGCCTTTTTTGTTTGGAGAATTAAGGTTCCCATACCAATTAGCTAGGAAAATATTGCATAAACCTAGCTGTTAGGTTATTCTGAATATGCCAACGATCTTTCGACAAAATGGTTTTCGTTTTGTAATTTGGCCCGATGACCATTTACCGCCCCATGTGCATGTATTTAAGGCTGGTCACGAGATAAAAATAAATTTGGGCATAGCCGGTGAATTGCCGTGGGTAAGAGTAAATTACGGCATGAGCAGGCAACAAGAAAACGCAGTACTATTGATTGTCGCTTTGAACAATCGCGATTTTCTGAAACACTGGGAAAATATTAATGGAAAAATTATCGACAATTCAAGCACTTGAGCATCTGGGCTATACCAAGGAAGACTTGGAACGCCAGTATCGCGAAGCCACAAAACGTGGTGAAGATTCACTCAAACACGATCCCCGTGCCGTATCAGTAAAATATGAGAATGGGATGGTGACCGTGGGTCTTTTGAACGGCTGGAGTTTTTCGTTCAATCCGCGAAAATACAAGGTTTTCAAAAAAGCAACTGACAGAGAACTTGAACAAGTGCGTCCGATGGGCTTCGGCTTTGTTCTCGAGTGGGAAAATCTCGACCAGCATCTTGGCGTAGGTTCGCTGATACTTGATCTTATCGGAGAAAAATATCTCGCAACCGAGATTGGCCGACGTAATGGCTCGGCCACCAGCGAAAAGAAAAAAGCGGCATCGCGCACAAACGGCAAACTCGGCGGGCGGCCCGCTAAAATAAAATCTTGATATATCTATGCAGCACGAAACTTTGATTGAATTTGTCGAACAGAATCTAATTCCGAAAAAGCGGGTGAACCCAGACCATATAAGGCTGGACGGAAAACATTCTGGTGGAAATAGGACTGTCATGGGTTTGTTCTCTCATAACGGAAAATCGTGGAAAGTCCACGGGGATTCAAGTTACGAACCTCTGTTTCTCGCATATGAGTTTATTAAGAACAAAAATATTGACCCTTTCGTTGAAAACGTCACCCGAAATGGTATTTGTTTAGTTTTGAAGCAGAATATTCAGCAACTCAAGGAGAAACCCCGCTTTAAACATCTGTACATCTATGTCGCTTAGATCGTTCCACTGACGGCGTGAGTAATCACTTCATTTCAAGTTACTAACGAGAGCCAAATATTCGCTCTCGTTTTTTGTTATAATTTCCTCTTTTATGAAAGCCACGCAAACATCATATCCGAGAGCCAAGATCAAGGTCCTTTTACTCGAAAATATTTCGGACTCAGCAGTATCAGAAATGAAGGCCAGCGGTTATACGGAGATCGAGAAGATCAACGGCGCGATGAGCGAGGCGGATCTGGTGAATGCGGTCAAGGGCGTTCATCTGCTTGGCATTCGCTCAAAAACAAAAATTACAAAAAATGTGATCCATGCGGCGAACAAGCTTTTGGCGATCGGCGCGTTTTGCATTGGGGTTAATCAGGTCGATCTTAAAGCCGCCACGGAAAAGGGCGTTGCTGTTTTTAATGCACCGTACTCGAATACGCGTTCGGTGGCGGAGTTGATCATTGGGTTATCGGTGATGCTGATCCGCAGGATCGCTGACAAGAATACGGCGGCGCATCGGGGGGAATGGTTAAAGGACGCGGCGGGCAGTTTTGAGCTGCGGGGTAAAACCTTGGGCATTATCGGCTATGGCAATATCGGCTCGCAGGTTTCGAACCTGGCCGAGGCGATGGGCATGCACGTCATATATTTTGACGCATCGACCAAGCTGCCGCACGGTAACGCCAAGCAGATACGCGATCTGAAACAGCTGTTGAAGGAATCGAACATCGTCACGCTGCATGTGCCGTCCGATTCGACTACGCGGAATATGATCAACGCCGACACGCTGAAATCGATGCGTAAGGGTAGTATTTTGCTCAACTACAGCCGCGGTGATGTCGTCGATCTACACGCATTGGAAAAAGCGATCAAATCCGGCAAAATAACCGGTGCGGCGGTCGATGTTTTTCCTGACGAGCCGGAAAAGAACGGCGATAAATTCTCGACCGTGCTTCAAAATCTGCCGAATGTCATACTGACGCCGCACATCGGCGGATCGACCGAAGAGGCGCAGGCAAATATTGGGCTGGATGTGACGGCAAAGCTGATCAAGTATCTCGAACTCGGCACATCCGAAGGCTCGCACACGGTTCCGCCCGTCAACCTGCCGCCGCAGGCCGGAACGCACCGCATTTTGCATATTCACAAGAATATTCCGGGCGTTCTCGGCGAAATAAACTCGCGGCTGTCGAC
>JAYSON010000403.1:0-10121 GCA_043722725.1 Chloracidobacterium sp. | reverse complement strand
CGCTGTAGCACCGGCTCCCAGAACCTCAACAATCGCCTGACCGATGTCGGCTGGCGACAGCACGACGCGAATTCCTGCTTCGGTCAAAGCCTTCATTTTTTCGGCCGCTGTGCCTTTGCCACCGGAGATGATCGCCCCGGCGTGTCCCATGCGGCGTCCCGGAGGCGCCGTCTGCCCGGCGATAAATGCGACTAGTGGTTTGGTCACATTGTCTTTAGCGTAAGCGGCGGCGTCCTCCTCGGCCGTACCGCCGATCTCGCCGATCATCACGATTGCGTCCGTTTCGTCGTCCGCTTGGAACAATCGCAACGCATCCGTGTGATTCGTGCCGATTATCGGGTCGCCACCGATGCCTATTGCCGTTGATTGTCCGAGACCTAGTGCCGTCAGTTGCCCGACAGCCTCATATGTCAGCGTCCCCGAACGCGACACGACACCGATCCGTCCTTCCTTGTGAATATGGCCGGGCATGATGCCGATCTTGCATTTGCCGGGCGATATTATGCCGGGGCAGTTCGGCCCGATCAAACGGGTTTTCTTATCGCGAAGATATTCTTTTGCTTGGACCATGTCAGCGACCGGAATGCCTTCGGTGATGCATACGACTAGTGGAATTCCGGCATCCGCGGCTTCCATGATCGCATCCGCGGCAAAAGCCGGCGGCACATAAATAACAGATGCGTTAGCCCCGGTTTCGCGAACGGCGTCTGCAACCGTATTAAAAACCGGCACGCTCTCGTGTGTCGTTCCGCCTTTTCCGGGCGTCACGCCGCCGACAATATTCGTGCCGTACTCGATCATCTGTATCGTGTGAAAGGTACCTTCTTTGCCCGTGATGCCCTGCACGATCAGGCGTGTATTTTTATCGACTAAGACGCTCAAGAGTATGTCTCCTTAAGTAAGATCTTCCGAGAGTTTAGTGGTCGGTTTCCGCATGATTTTGACTCGCCGAATAGGACACAAAAGAAAACGAAAGTATAACATGGCGTCCCATGCTTGAAAACATCCGAAAGCCGCTTATTTACGCGGCTAAGTCTCTGAGCATCATTAAACACCGATCAGTCCCATTAAACACCGATCAGTCCCATTTTAATTATCGTTTACGCCGGGTAAGGCGCAAAATCTGTGGACAAACCGAATATTTTTTAGTATTCTTTGGATAAGAAGCCCACATACTTCAACCTACAACACCTCAAATTGATTAACCCCCGGGACCTTTAACCAGTCAAATAACATTAAGGATTGTGTCTTATGAAACATTCGGTCTCCAGATCAAATTTGGCAGCTACATTTCGCGCGTGTGCGATTTTCGGTTTGCTCCTGCTTTCGTCACTTATGACCGTCAACGGTCAAACAACCACTTTTGCCCAGTTTTTTGAGCGCTTCGGCACTCAGGATTTTGTTTTTACCAACAGTACGACGAGCGCCGATTTCAATACCGTCGGCGGGGGCTCGCAGATCTTCTTTCTTTATCAAAACCTCCCGGCATTGCATTCTTCGCTTCAGGGAATCCAAAACGCCAGCATGGTAATCACGACGACTACAACGCAGCCGGCTACGGGCGGGCCACCTTTTACTCAACCGCTAAATCAACAGGTGACCGTGCAGATAATCCGCGATACGCCGGCACCCGTAGGCGTAGGCCGAAACACGCGCACGAATTTGTTGACCGCCGTTTTTTTACCTTCGACAAGCACTCCGGGAATTACCGGATCGAACAATTCGGCAACCCTCTCGGTTACCACGCCTGATCAGAATATTATCTTTACGTCCGATTTTCTTCTTTTTCATCAAACTACCTCTCGTAATCTGGCATTGAGTTTCTCGTCCGTTTCGCCTGCATTAGCGTTGGGTGCCGGAAGTTTTCTCCAAAGCTTTACCGCCGCCGGTTCGGGCACGTTCGCCTCCAATCCGCTGCCGACGCTGCCTAGTCCGACGGCGGCCCCGGTTTCCTTGAGCGGAAGAGTTTCGATTTCAAATGGCAGAGCCTTACGCAACGCCGAGGTTGTTCTCGTCGCCAGCGACGGTACCGTCTATTCCACGAGAACCAGCAGCTTTGGGTATTTTGAATTCACGGGCATTACCGTTGCGCAGACGGTCGTCGTCTCGGTCAGCTTGAAGAGGTATTCATTCGCGTCGCAAACCATATCGTTGCAGGACAATGCGACCGGTGTGGATTTCGTGGCCAACCCATAGAGGCAGGCTATAAACTCGCAGAAATGAAACGACGGTCAAATCGGCCGTCGTTTTTTTTATGATTTTTTTGGTCTTTGGTGAACATTTTGACAAAACTTTACGTTTGACCTTTTGTCTGAACATTTTTCGCGTTCCTGATTGGGAACGCCTACCCGAAACAAAAGAGGCCAACGTCTGAAACCAGATCGGTTTCCAAGCTTATGCGGCAATTATATTCATTTTACACGGACGCATTCTGGATCTCGGTCAAATCGATCCTCGAACATAAGCTGCGAGCGTTTTTGACATTGATCGGAATTATTATCGGCGTCGCCGCGGTCGTCGTCGTCGGTGCTTCTATCAGCGGACTGAATTCTTACGTAACGGACAAGGTTTCAAAGGTCTTGGGTGTAAATCACTTTATGATCGCTCGTATGGCTTTTTCCGGACAGATGGATGACGAAGAATTCGAGCGGAAAAATCGCAACAACAAAAAAGTTACATTCGATGAGTATGAATATATAAAGGCAAATTGCTTGATGTGTTCGGAGGTCGGAGCACAAATGAATGCTTCGACGGATCTAAAAGAAAACGGTGTCGAGATACCTTCGACTCGAATTGTCGGCGTCACGGCGAATATGGTCGATATCGAAGAAAAAGAGATCAAATCGGGCCGTTTTATCTCGGATGATCAAGTCACCCGCTCTGCCAAAGTTTGTGTCATCGGCTATGACGTAAAGGAAAAGTTTTTCCCCGGCAAAGACCCGATCGGCCAATTTATCAGGGTTCGCGGCGTTCCGCTCGAGATAATCGGGCTCGAGGAAAAACGCGGTTCGATGTTTGGCGATTCTTTGGACAGGCAGATATATATCCCGCTCTCGCTGCATCAACTGATCTTTAACCGCAGCGACGGGATACAAGTGCACGGAAAATCCGCCCGCCGCGAGGATTTTATGACAGCGATCGAAGAAGCACGGTCAACCTTGCGAAACAAACGCAAACTCATCGGAAGTCAGGAAGACACATTCGGGCTTGTAAACACGCAGGATTTGGGAAATCAAATTGATCAATTTACTTCCGCTATTGCCGCCGTGGTGGTGCCGATCACGCTGATAACGCTCATCGTCGGCGGTATTGTCGTAATGAACATCATGCTCGTTTCCGTCACCGAACGAACTTTTGAGGTCGGTTTGCGAAAGGCGCTTGGAGCAACGAGAAAACAAATTCTACTGCAATTTTTAATCGAATCGGCCTTGCTTTGCTTGGTCGGCGGACTTTTGGGACTATTTCTCGCGGCGGGCGTTACTCAACTCATTACTATACTTGCTGAAATTACGATGACGATAACAATAACGTACGTGATCTTGTCCGTCGGAGTTTCGAGCGTTATCGGCGTTGTCGCCGGAATCTATCCGGCATGGAAAGCGGCTCGGCTCGATCCGATAGTTGCATTAACACAGGCCTAAGAACGTCAATCGTGAATCGTAAATAGTAAATCGGCAGAACGATCACGATTCACAATTCACGACTGACGATTCACGAAGTTATGAAAGTTTCAACATCATTACCGATGGAAGTTATGAGAATGGCGCTCGACAGCATCCGCGCCAATAAATTCCGCAGCATTCTTACGATTCTGGGAATTGTTGTCGGTGTTATCACGGCGATTGTCGTTGCTTCAATCCTTACAGGAATGCGGCAGAGCATCGTCGCGATCGTTGAAGATTACGGCACTAACAATATTTACGCCTTTCACCTGACCACCGGCCTTCACGGTGACGACCGTGACGAACGTACTCGCAAACCTCTGACGGTCGAAGACGCTACTGCGATTCTAGAACAGACCGACGCTGTTGAAGACATTGCGCTCGTTGCACCGGGCATTGGGAATTTCGGAGCGGCGAGCTTTGACGACAACATTACATACGAAGGCAGAAACTACCGCCGTGCTCAAACCGACGGCGTTTCGCCCAACTATGACAAGATTGCAAATCTAGCATTGATGGAAGGGAGGTTTATTACCGAAGCTGATAATCAGCAACGGCGAAATGTGATCGTTATCGGGGTTAATTGCGCCGAGGCTCTTTTTCCAAACTCACCGACCGGAAACATTAGGAAAGTTGTCAGGATGAACGGTTCGACCTGGGAGATCATTGGTGTTATCGCAAAACGTAAAGCCGCTCTCTTCGGCGAAAACGAAGAAGACAGCAAGGTTCTGCTTCCCTACCGAACGGCCCGCAAAGTTGCCCCGCAGCGTGAATATCTGCTGCACATCATTCAGGCAAAAGGCGGACGGCTTAATGAAGCGCTCCAGGACGCAGAAGGCATCCTGCGGCAGCGCCGCGAAGTAAAATACGGCGATCCCAACAATTTTGACATCAAAACAGCCGGTGAATTCATACAACAATTCGATTCGATCACCGCCATGGTCGGCTTGGTTGCCATCGCCATTTCGAGCCTCGGATTGCTTGTCGGCGGTATAGGGGTAATGAACATTATGCTCGTCTCGGTTACGGAAAGGACAAAGGAGATTGGCATCCGTAAAGCTATCGGAGCAACCAAGGGCGCGATCGTTCTGCAATTTTTGCTCGAAGCAATGACGCTGACATTCTTCGGCGGGATCATCGGCGTGATCGTCGCTATCGGCATTAGCAATCTTATAATGCTTCTCGTGCCTTCGCTCCCTGCCTCGGTGCCGTTGTGGGCGGTAATATCGGGCTTAACCGTCTCGGTCGGCGTCGGTTTGATCTTTGGTGTTCTGCCCGCACGAAAGGCCTCAAGACTCGACCCGATCGAATGCCTTCGCTACGAATAACAAGGCGCGAGTTTGCAACAATATTTTGCAAATCAATTTCGCTCCCCCAATTTTTTTGAAATCTGCTCCTATTGAATGTTTTTAGTATATGTGTTCAATGCGTCCCTAATCCCGGCTTTTTGCGTTTAGAATCCCTCTAAGCAAGAATGACCGGCTCCCGTTCACTATAATCATCGATAGGAGTAATCAAATGAAGAATAAGGTTCTTTCCAGGACAGCGCGTGTTTACGCGGTGATCGGCTCAGCTGCCGTGTTTTTGTCAACTAGTTTCTTTGGCGTTCTCGCCATCAGTGCCATCAATGGAGCGGTTTTTACGACCGATTCAGCGGGAAATGCGGTAAATGAAAATATTTACCAACTGGCAACGGATGTCTATATCAACGGCGGGCCGAACAATGCAAACTCGCAAGGCCTTCCTCCGAACGAAATATTCTATTTCGAAGTAACGGACCCGAGCGGCAGGGTTCTGCTGTCAACCGACTCGGCCACCTGTCGGCAACTGCAAACCGACGGGAACGGAAGGGTTTCCGGCGCTTTAGCGGGTGTCGGCTGCTCTCACGGTGTTGGAACTGTTGACTCAAGCAACGGAGCGATTCCAGTTAAGCTCTGGCCTTTTAATAGAACACCGAATAATGGTAATGAGTATAAGGTGACGATCGTCAAAAAGACGGCGCCCGGCGTTTCGGTCGAGAGTGATGGCATTCATCTCGACTACCCGCGTTCGGCGACTAAATCGGACAATTTTAAAGTTATCATGTATATCGATGCCGTTCCGCCTACCGACGGCAATACATAGGTCGATCATAGGCCGATTCAAAAATAGGGAGCGTTCGTTACGCTTCCTATTTTTATGTTTGCGGTTGAAACTATTCGCCAAGATCGACTTTATCGTAAATATCTTCCATCGACAGAGTACAGTGTATGGACATCAGCTCAACATCAGCATTTTCGCCGATAAAATCATCCAAAAGCCAGCTTTCATCATTCCTTCTCGTGTAGCGTGCAACACGCATTTTGTCCTGCCAGACCAGAACGTATTCCTTTAGCGACTCAATCGTGCGGTAATGGTCCAACTTCCCGCCCTGATCGTATCCGGCGGTAGTGGGTGAGAGAACCTCGACAATCAGATCAGTGTTCAGCAAAGTATCTAAATAAGTATCGAGGAGAAATTTCGGTTCTCCATACACGGTAGCGACATCCGTATAAGTATAAAGTCCGGTAGCGGGTACGTGAAACCGAAGATCGGCAATCGACGTTTTACATGGATGTGTTTTTAGCTGCGTATGAAGCGAGGTTCTATATTCGACGCAATTATCGCGTGCTCAAAACTTGAATCAGCCATAGCGAAAATTTCACCATTGAAATACTCATGTCTATCGACGGCAGCCCGTTCAAATTCGAGATACTCCTCAGGCGGAACATGTCTTTTTCGTTTTAGTGGCTGCATAACACCGTCAATCTACATCTAAACTCAGCTTAATTCAACCGTTTCCTCATATTGCGGCACAACCACCTTCCATCTAAACCGGTCACGTATATGCTGGGCCATTGCGGCTGCCGCATCCGGTTCGCCGTGAGTAGTAAAGACCGTTTGCGGAGTCGAATGTAATCCTTCCAGCCAGCGGATCACACCCTTCCAATCGGCATGTGCCGAAAAGCCTTCGACCTTTTCGACGTGACATCGAACTGGAATCCAATTCTTCATTATCCTGACTTCCCGTTCGCCATCCTGAATCCTGCGTCCGGTCGTTCCCGCCGCCTGATAACCGACAAAGATGATCGTTGCATTCTCGTCCGGCAGTATGCGCATGGCATGATGGAGCACGCGCCCGCCCGTTATCATCCCGGAAGCCGATATGATTATTCGCGTTCCCTTCATGTTATTCAAGCGTTTGGAATCCTCACGCGAAGATGTGATCATCATTGAAGCCGTACGAAGCGGATGCCTCTTGTGGGCAAGGATTGACGCATACTCCTCATCATGTTCCTCATTCCAGCGGCCGTAAACCTGAGTGGCTTGGGCGGCCATCGGCGAATCGACTATTACCGGCAGGATCGGAATCTTCTTGGCTTCTTCCAGCTCGCGGATAAGATATAGAACCTCCTGCGTCCGCCCGACTGCGAACGCAGGGATCAGTACCGGAGCATTTCTTTTCGCCGCTTCGTTGATGATCGCCGCCATTTGTGTCTCGGAATCTACGTCACCGTGCAATCGATTGCCATACGTCGATTCGACCATCAAATAATCACAATCAGGCGGGGTCGCAGGATCTTTTACTATCGGCTGATCGTAATGCCCAAGATCGCCGGAGAACAGGAATCTTAAAGCTCCCCTCCTTTCGAAGGAGGGGTGGCTGCCGCTTTGGGCAGACGGGGTGGTTCTCTCAGGATCTAACGAGTAGGCACGCTCGTTCACACTCGCGTCTCGGCTCGAAAGCATCTCCACCAACACCAAACTCGCGCCCATGATATGTCCGGCTACCTGAAAACTCGCTTTAATGCCTTCACAAATATCTTTGGCATTCCCATCATTATGCACCGGACGAATCAGTTCGAGCGCCGCTTTTGCATCGTCTTCGTCATACAACGGCAGAGCCGGCGAGTGTCTTGTCAGACTGTGTCTGTTTCGATAATCGGCTTCCTCTTCCTGTAAACGCCCCGAATCCGGCAGCAAAATCTTTAGTAGATCGGCCGTCGCCCTTGACGTAATTACCGGCCCGCCGTATCCAAGCTTCACCAACCGCGGAAGAAAACCCGTATGATCGATATGAGCGTGCGTAATAATGACGGCGTCAATGTCGCGAGGATCGAATGGCAGGTCCTGCCAGTTCCGCTCGCGCAGCTCCTTCAACCCCTGAAACAGCCCACAATCGACCAATACCTTTTTGCCATTATGCTCAAGCAAATACTTTGAACCCGTAACCGTTCCGACACCGCCGTAAAAAGTAATTTTCGTCATAATAATGAAATTACAACACCCAACGAGTTTGTCCTATTTCAAACGAGCCGTCCGAAGGCAGAAATCCAAACATCTCCGTCGAGACAGAAACTTATCGTGTCGTCGTAATAATCTCGCCTGCATTCAGGGCATCTTTTCATAGCGTTATTTCTTTGAAAGATCGGGCCAATTCAATATGACAGTCGGCGGCGGTGCGGTCGGTTCACCTATAAGCGTGCCGATGAGGAAACGCTGGCCGTCGGGAGATATGTCGAATTCGTGCACACTCCCATAAAGCGCAAGCATTTTTGTCTTGAACAAAGCTTTGGGCGGGCTGAATTCAAACTCGGCGCCGCCTGTTTTAATGGTCGTTGACATCATCTGGCCATCCGCGGCGATGAAGAATAACTCGCCGCTATCCCGACGCCATACAGGCATGCGGCCACCCGTTGTCGATATCCGCTTCCGGTCAGTGCCGAGCTTTCCGTCCGAAAATGCCTGAACATATATCTCGTAACTGCCCGTGTCGTCGCTTCCGTACGCAAGCCATTTGCCGTCGGGCGAAAGGGCCGGGCTCACCTCGTCCGACGGCGAATTCAGCAAAAGAGTCTCTTTCCGCTCACCATCGAGCGGCACCGAATACATGTCGAGACGGGTTTTGATGCCTCGCTTTAAAAAGATAATATAACGCCCATCGGAAGACCACGATTTCGGAAATGTCGCTCCTAGCGGCAACAGTATCTCTGCGTCACCGAGGCCATTCGCCCCCTTTATAGCAAGACCGCCAAGGCCGCTATAGGCAAGACGTGAACCGTCCGGCGACCAAACCGGCATCTGCCCAAAATCTGACGTTATCCTAACGCTTGTACCTTTTTCGAGGTCAATCACCCAAACTGTGTTCGGTGGATTTCGTTTCACGGCGATGCGTTTTCCATCAGGCGAGATAATCGGGTCAAGTCCGGTGGCGACCTTTACCGGAGCCTCAACCGTTCCGGTCTGCTTGCCTTCGCGGTCGAACCAGGTAAGCTGATAATCTCGCTCCCAAACTCCCTGCCAAATCAAACTTCCGTTGTCCGAGGCGGAGAAGCGAAAGTTGTTGATCCAGCTTTTTTGCCCTGAAATTAGCGGTATCGGGTCGCCGCTGACTTTGAGGTTAGCAGAATCAAGGGCCTGGGCAACAAGCATTTCGTTGCGGATAAAGATCAGCCATCCTTGCCTCGCATAAACGACCGGGGAATTGTCCGGCAAGATTTGTTTGATCTCCGGCGAATCAAGCGAACCTGCCCAAACACCTTTCGTCTCTCGATAGAAAACAAAATGGCGGTCGTCAGCCAGAAAGTAGGGATAGCGGTGACGTTCCGCATCACCTTGATCGGTGTTCATTGCGATTGGCTTCGGTTCGCCTCCCTGTGCCGACACCTGCACGACTGTTGTCCGGTAATCGGGAACGAAGATGATTGTACCGTCGTGGCTCCAACTTCCTCCAACCATACGCGCGGCGTCGCATAAGACCTGAGCGTTACCGCCGCTCAAATCGGAACGCATTAGTTTTCCGTTAGAGCCATAAGCGACCGACTTGCTGTCCGGCGACCAAAAAGGCTCGAGCGGATTATCCGAACCCGGCAGCAGTTTCGCCTCCATCGCGTTCAATTCTCGGACGTAGAGCATATTCTTGCCGTCTGCGCTGTTTGCCGAGAACGCGACCCTGCGACCGTCAGGTGAGATCGCGGCGGTGTCGGGCTGAACGTCGTTGAATGAAAGCTCCGCCGGCGGTTCGAACGAAAGCCGAACCACTTCTGCTGCACCCGAACCTCGATTGAGGTAGGCAAAGCTCAACCCAAATGCGATCAACGCAAACACTCCGACCGCGATCCAAGGAATTCGCGAAAGCCAAACAGCATTCGAATCCGTTTTCCAGCGATTGTCCGGCCTGGCGGTCTCGTGAGCTGCGTCGATCATACGCGTCGGCCTTTCGCCCGAGATCGCCCCGCCCGGCAATATCGCCGTCGCCGGTTCGTCCGTAACGCTGCCCTGCACGAGCATCGTACCGTCGTCGAGACAATACAAAAGGCTGTCGTCCAAATAATCCTTCCGGCATTCAGGGCATCGTTTCATAAATTGACTCTATTCGGGGAAACCGGCTTTTTTTAGCACTTCCTTAAAGCGCGGGTCGTCGCGCAATGGATCCATAAA
>JAYSON010000402.1:0-2827 GCA_043722725.1 Chloracidobacterium sp. | reverse complement strand
TTTGACGGAATTTCTTACGAGAAATTCGGGAACGCTTAAATATGTTGTAACTATCTGTCATTACTAGCTTTATCTTATACAATAAGATGTTTAACTAGTTATGACCCTTCTTTAATTTATAGGGAGTAATTATTTATGGCCATTGATTTGGAAGACCGCGGGCAAGCACTCGAAAACGAATATTTTCATCGTAAAGAACAGGAGCTGATAGAAAAAATGCGGGCCAAGCTCGCTAGTGAGGAAACCAAAGATCTAGGACTCGCGTGTCCGAAATGCGACGGAACATTGCAGGAAACTACCTTCGAGAACATCAAGATCGATGTTTGCGACAAATGCGGCGGAGTGTGGTTCGATGCCGGCGAATTGGCCCAGGTCGTGGACAAAGAAAAGGACGGCGGATGGTTTGGCGGATTGTTCAAGTAGCTGTTATGCGCGGCTGATTTTTCGCACCGCTTCGTTTGTTTAGATTTTTTTCTTGATTCGCGTGATTCGTGGATAAATTCTTTTTCTTATCGACGAACCACACGAACAAATCAAAAAAGTAAGGAGGAGTTTAACCGCAGATGAACGCAGATAAATGCAGATTTTCCGTTCCGGTGTTGTTGGCGACATTGCTTTTCAGCCTTTCGGCTATTGGGCAGGCGGTACCGTCCGAACCTGTACAGGTCAGGCAGATAGTGGATGGAACCGCCATATACGCGGTCAAAGTTCAAAATAACAGACTAAACAGCAAACTGATGTCGCGGAAAATGCCGTTTAGAGTGATACTTCCGAGAGGTTATTCAGCCAATAAATCCGATGGGCCAAGATATTCCGTAATTTATCTGCTTCACGGGTTGACGGGACATTTCGATAATTGGACTGACAAAACCAAACTCGCTGATTACGCGGCCAAGCACAATTTTATAATCGTTACACCTGAAGGCGACAACGGCTGGTACACAGACAGCGTTTCCGCTCCGAACGACAAATATGAAAGCTATATCGTCAAAGAACTCATTCCCGAGATCGACAAAAACTACCGAACGCTGGCCGACCGCAAGAGCCGCGCGATCGCTGGGCTTTCGATGGGCGGTTATGGCGGTTTGAAATTTGGGATGAAATATCCCGACATGTTCACGCTCGCGGGCAGTTTTAGCGGCGCTCTCGGTGTGACGTCGTTTTCGGACGGCAGAGACGCTGTTTTTTCAAAGACGATCAATGCGGTCTTCGGCCCCGCGGACAGCGAAACCCGAAAGGCCAACGATTTGTTCGGGTTAGTTAAGGCATTGACGCCTGAAAAGACAAAGACGCTGCCGTTTCTGTATGTCGATTGCGGAACCGAGGATTTTCTGTTCCAAAACAATCGCGACTTCATCCAATTATTGATAGAAAAGAAAGTTCCGCATGAATTTCGCGAGCTTCCCGGCGCCCACGACTGGACATACTGGAATTCTCAAGTTGAGCAATTCCTTGAAATGGCCGAAAAACATTTGGTACCTGGATAATATGAAAAGATTGTTGACACTTGTATCAATTTTTACCCTTATAAGCCTCGCTGCGTTCGTCGTTCCGGCCCAGAAGAAAACCGATATCAACGACACGGCCGCCGCAAAGATGCTCGTCGGTCGCCATAAACTTTCGCTGCAATGGATAAGCTGGGATTATTTCGGTGTAGCGACGGTTACAAACACACGCGGTGCATATTCACTTAGAGGCGAACAAAAAGGCTGCGGCAACATGGATTTTGTAAAGATTGACGGCACCATCACAACGATCGAGGCAAAAGAATTTACATTCAACGGCAAAATCACTTTGCAGATCAGCCACATCAACGACGGTCATTCATGCGAACGGGAAGGCAAGTTTACGTTCAAAATAACCGGCAAACGCAAGTACTGGCGGCTACAGCAGATGGACAACCCGTGCGACCCGGTGACCGATTACGTCGATATTTATTTTCGATAAGTTTTTTAGGAAGCATCAGCCACAAAGACATAAAGGGCACAAAGTTAGAATCTTTGTTAGTGGTTCAGTTTGAAAACATCAGTTTGCTAATTTTTTTGCTGAGCCTTAAAACTTAGCGAACTTTGGGGTCCTTACTTTGCGGCCTTTGCGGTTAAATGTTTCTTTAACGCAAAGTGCGCAAAGTTTTTCGCAAAGTTCGCAAAGAGTAATAAATCGCTCGAACTTGGCAAAACTGAACCACTACCGAATCTTTTCGGACTTTGTGTTCTTTGTGTCTTTGTGATGAAAATATCTTTATGCTTAATTTCGCAATCGAAACCGCCCGCGAAGCCGGGCAAATACTTCTCGAAAAATTCGGTCGAAAGATAAATATTTCAAAAAAGGGGGATATTAATCTCGTAACAGAAGCGGATCTCGCGTCCGAAGCTCTCATCATCGAACGAATAAAGTCTTATTATCCGCGGCACTCAATTTTGGCCGAAGAGTCGGGTGAAGCGGTAATTATCGGCGGTGACAACACTTGGAAGTGGATAATCGATCCGCTCGACGGCACCACAAATTACGCACACGGATACCCATGCTTTTGCGTAACGATCGCGCTCGAACATGACGGCGAGATCGTTATCGGAGTTACTTATGACCCGACGCGCAATGAGCTTTTTGCCGCCGAAAAAGGCTGCGGTGCGACGCTGGACAACAAGCCGATTCGCGTATCGGCCGAAACGAAATTGGCCGATTCGCTGATCGTCACCGGCTTTCCGTATAACTTTAAGCAGAAACCTCAGTTCGAACGCAGCCTGACCGATTTTCTATTGAAATCGCGAGGCGTGCGTCGCGACGGCTCGGCGGCGATCGATATGGCCTATGTCGCCTGCGGCCG
>JAYSON010000401.1:0-3965 GCA_043722725.1 Chloracidobacterium sp. | reverse complement strand
GTCTCGGACAACTACGTAATGATCGTCGGCTCAGAGGAATCAAAGTATGCCGCAAACCTCGAGATCATCGACGCCATTTGGGGCAGCTTTGAAATGTGGAGCGGCGGTGCAAGCGGCGATAATTAATACGGACTGGGGGCAAGCATCCGTGCTTGCCAGTGTTTGGAGATGAGGCAAGCACAGATGCTTGCTCTCCAGTCGTTTCGGTTGGCCGACGGCAAACATTGAACTGAAGAACTCTCCCTTTGAAGTCAACAAACTAAGAAAGTCCGGGCTCGGACAAAGGAGACAAAATGAAATTAACAAGCAAACTAACCACACTGATGATTCTATTTGCGCTGCTATGCGCTCCCTCGACGCTTGTATTTGCGCAGGATGAGGAAGAGGAAAAGAAACCGCAGGCAGAAAAACCAGAGCCGGAAAAACCAAAGAAAACAAAGTTGGACCCGAACATATTTATCGGCCACGGCTACGATATCATGGGCCGGTATGCCCACAAGAACAGCATGCGTGCTCCGATCTTTGACCTGGATGAGGACGAAGTTAAACCGACCCGGAACCCCGAGTCCAGATACCAGGAGTTTTCCGGCAAGAGCCTTGCGGAATATCAGACCAATTTTTCTAACGAGCTTAAGATCGGCGGCAGCTACAAAATATTTAGCGCATCTGTGAGCGTCAATTTCGCCAAGAATGACGCAAGCAGTTCGGCGAAAGAGTATATGACCATCATGAACACGGTCGTGCGCACCCGCTATCAAATGCCGATCGATGAGGAATCGAAGGTGTCGGCCACAGCCCAGGAAGCGATTGACATGCTGGATGCAACCCAACTGTTTACTAAGTACGGAACTCATTACATCTGGCAGGCGGATGTCGGCGGGCGGGTCGATTACAACCTGACATTCAACCGCGGCAATTCGCAGAAAGACACGAGCGTTCAGGTTGCGGCGAAAGCAGCCATCAACGCCGTAGTCGGAAGCGTCAATATTGAGAATGAGACCTCATTCAAAAACAGCATCAAGAAAATGGAAGAAGCCGGAACCGTTAAGATCGAAGTTTATGGCGGGGCCGACAACGCGAGCGCGAAAGTGAGGGCCAATACAGGGGCCATAGCTGAATGGGCCGATACGGTCGCGGCCAACCCGACGCTCGCCGGATTTACCGATCAGAGTCTTAAGCCGATCTGGCTTCTGGCCAAAACCGACGAACGCAAACAGGAGCTTAAAGAGGCCTTTGACGAATGGGCAAAATCGAAGGCAATAAAAGAGGCCGAGGGGAAAATAACATTCCGAGCTGCCACTAAGCTGGTTCGGGTCGGCGAAAATTGGTACGCAAAAAACAGTCAGAACGGTCCGCCATACAGAATCGGCGTCTATTCGCCGGTTGCGGATCCGGACAACGGATGGTTTGTTGTCGGGCACGCCGCCGACGTGAATAACCGCCCTGAAACGAAGGCTATCGTAAACTCGATCCTAGTCAAGGAGGTCGGTGTTCCGTCCGGCACACTTCTTCAGGCGCCACTTGGGTACACCGAGATTTATAACGACAAAAGCACGGGCGCAAAAAGGGATTGGAGCATTTGGGAAGCTCAGTGCCCCGTTGGATTTGTCGCTCTTGGCAATTTCGCCAAATACGATCATGCTGCACCGAACACCAACATCCCCAGCGAAAATCCGTTTAAAGACGTTCGCTGCATTTCCGAAGGCGCGGTCGAAAGCGCGCCGGTGCCTACAACAGCCAATGTGATCTACGACGGCCAGGGATCCGGTGGCCGTAACATCATGGTTTACGCGATCAAACCGGGCGGAGCAACCGGAGTGAACGGCAACTTCTTCCATACTATTATTCCAGGTGATTACAATGATCCGGTCCCAACCAACGTGATGGTGTACGTTCTGAAGGATCCGTCGAAAGCCACGGAGGAACCGACAAGGACAAGAAAAAGAAAACCATAACAGTGGCGAAACGGAAATCCCGCGCGGCAATGCCGGCAGCTTCCAACCGGCCAGTTTGCCGTTACACGCAGAATGGCAAACGGCCGTAACGGCCACAAAAAAACGATCGGCGAAAGCCTGGATCAATTGGATTAAATGATCACAACGGTTTGGAGGAATTGATTTATGTCAGCTACCGGCACAACGCGAATTATCAGGGAGATAGCGATAGGTTTCGCATTGTTTTTCTTTTTTTCTATAGCGATGGTCCTCGTCCTGTATTCCTACCACAACGAAGGGGCCACGCGTTCGGCCGTAATATCCGACGCTGGTGAAAAGGATCCGGATCATATTGAAACATTCGTAAAACTCTTGTCGATCGATCCTGTTAAAGGCGACGTGATTGCGCGTTTGGAATTTGTTCCGCACGGCAATTTTGCAAAGGATGACGGCACGCTCGCCCGCGATGTTAAATTCAATGTAAACAGCGCGAACGGTAAACAGGAATACACGTTTGAAAAAGGAAAGCGGATCAGCCCGATCGAGGCCACGCTGAATCTGTACGACGGCCTTGCGACGGATTACCCGTTCGATCGTCACAGTGCGTTTCTCGAGCTTTACTTCACAACGAAACCCGAAAAACCAGCCGATAAGCCAAAGAAGGCCGATGAAGCCGCGGGCGATGAAACAGAAAACCCGAACGCGGAATCAGAACCCCCAACGGAAGAGGAGGTTCCAATAGCCGTGGATTTCTTTGGGTCGATCGCGGGCTTCAAGATCGCTGCCGCCAAGAGTAAGGAGAGCGATGAGAGCTACGTCGGGATCGATATGAAAGTATCCCGCTCGGGAACGGTCATTTTCTTTTCAACCTTTGTCATGTTCCTTATGTGGGCGATGACGATCGCGGTGATGATTCTTGTGCTAAGTATTCTGCTTCGCGGGCGCAAGGTTGAAATAACGATGTTTTCTTTCATTGCGGCTCTTCTTTTCGCATTTGCCGCAATAAGAAACAACCAGCCGGGAATTCCGCCCATCGGGACATATAGCGACTTCATCGCTTTTTTCTGGGCCGAAGTAATTCTTTCGCTGTGCTTGCTGACCATATTAACGACTTGGCTGTTAAGGCCCGCCGCAAAATGAAAAATGCTGTCTTACGGACAGAAGGTTACATTATGAACTTATTAAAATTCATGGTTGGTTGCACCCTCTCCGCACTATTTTCGCTTCTTGTTATCCAAAGCAATGCGTTCGGTCAGGCGCCCGCGCAAGAGGCCGCCGCCGAATGGACACTTATGTTCTATATGGACGCCGACAACGATCTGGAAGGGGCGCAGATGAAGGACCTCGATGAGATGATGGCCATTGGGAGCAACGCTAAAGTGAACATCATCGTTCTCGCCGACCGTAATGTTAAAGGCGAAAACGATGACGAGGATAAACGAAAGTACACAAACAGGACAGTTGGCGGGTTGAAAAACTGGACGACGGCGAAACTCATGGTCGTGGAAAAAGGGAAACTCCGCCAGCTTGCGGATTGGGGCGAGGTCAATATGGGCGATCCGGCGACGCTAAAGAAGTTCGTAAAATCGGTGTCGGCTCAATTTCCGGCAAAGCGATTTGGCCTCATATTTGGCGACCACGGCGAGGGATGGATCGGGATCGTAGGCGACGAAAGTGCCGATGGGAACAGTTTGGATACAGTAGAGCTGCAGGCGGCTTTAAAAGATATTACAGCATTGACCGGAAGGCTCGAATTGATCGGATTTGACGCTTGTCTGATGGCAAATTTCGAAGCCGCAAAAGCTATCGCCCCGTATGGAAAAGCGATGGTGGCGTCCGAGGAGTTGGAACCGGGCAGCGGCTGGCATTACACGCCGTTGTTGCGCAATCTCAGCCAGAATCCGGCGATCGACGGTTTTGCGCTGGGAAAGATCATTGTCGACACCTTCCATGCCTTTTATCTCGGTGCCGCACAGGGGAAACGGGACCAAACGGTTACGCTCGGCGTTATCGATTTGACAAAGATCCCGG
>JAYSON010000400.1:0-2755 GCA_043722725.1 Chloracidobacterium sp. | reverse complement strand
ACGGAGGCAATTCGGCCTCATTTTCAGTAACCACGCCCGATCATATCGTTACCTTTACTTCTGATTTTTTGAGCTTTTCCACATCGACGCAGCGAAATTTTGGAGTTAGCTTTTCATCTGTTGTGCCTAACGTGACGATTGGTCCGGGTTCTTTCCTGGCAAGTTTTACCGCCGCCGGTACCGGTACTTTTGCATCCGATCCACCCCCGACAACAGTGGGGCCAACAGCTGCCTCGGTAGGAATCGGCGGACGCGTCTTAACATCGGCCGGCCGTGGACTGTCTAACGCGGAAGTCAGCTTGACGACAGCCGACGGATCAACACGCAGTGTTTTGACTAGCTCTTTCGGCTATTATAGTCTTACGGACGTCCAGGCCGGTCAAACAGTCGTGGTGTCCGTTCGCTCGAAACGCTATACCTTTACATCGCAGATTGTTAATGTCGATGATAATTTGACCGATTTGAACCTTATAGCTGAGCCGTAAGGATCGATAAGACCTAAGTAAGATGCGAAGTGCCGAAATATAGCGGCACTTCTCTTTTTTTCTCTGAGCAAGCATCATAGATCGAGTTTTAATTCATCGTTTTCTTCATCGATCACCACGCTGCCGCCTGCGGCCAATTTACCAAAAAGTATCTCATTGGCTAACGGTTGTTTTATCTTTTCGTGGATAAGCCGAGCCATTGGCCGCGCGCCGTATCGCGAATCGAAACCGTGGGTAGCAAGCCATTCACGTGCTTCTTCTGAGAGCTTTATAAGCACGCGTTTTTCGGAGAGCTGGCCGTTCAATTCGTTGATAAATTTGTCGACGATCAGTTTTATCACTTCAAGATTGAGCGCTTTGAATGGCACCCATGCGTCGAGCCGGTTGCGGAATTCCGGTGTGAAAGTGCGTTCGATCACGCCTTTGGCATTGCCTTTTGTGTCCGAGCTATTGCGGAATCCGACACCGCCCGATGAAAGCTCGCGGGCACCCGCGTTCGTCGTCATTATTAGGATCACATTACGAAAATCGGCCTTTTTGCCGTTGTTGTCGGTCAGCGTTGCGGAATCCATCACCTGCAACAGCAGGTTGAAAAGATTCGGATGAGCTTTCTCGATCTCATCCAGCACGAGCACGGCGTGCGGCGTTTTCATGATCGCTTCCGTCAGCAAACCGCCCTGATCATAGCCCACATATCCCGGCGGAGCACCAATAAGACGCGAAACTGTGTGCGGCTCGGCATATTCGCTCATGTCGAAGCGAATGAACTCCACGCCAAGGATTTCGGCCAGCTGTTTTGAAACCTCAGTTTTACCGACGCCGGTCGGCCCCGAAAAAAGGAACGATCCGACGGGTTTGGTTTGATGGCCGAGACCGGCACGCGAGATCTGGATGGCATCGGCGATCCGGTCGATCGCCTCGTCCTGCCCGAAGATCGCTTTCTTCATATCGTCCCGCAGGGTTTTCAGTCGAAGTTTTTCATCGCCGACAACCGTTTTGGGCGGGATCTTCGCCATACGGGCGATCGTATTTTCTACCATCTGAACTGTAATTTTTTTCGGGCGCCGGCTGGCCGGCAAGAGCTTTACGGATGCGCCGACTTCGTCGATCACGTCAATTGCCTTGTCCGGCAAAAAGCGGTCGTTGATATATTTCCCGGCTAGTTCGGAAGCTATTTTCAGCGATTCGTTGCTGTATTTTACGCCGTGGTGCAGTTCGTAAAATTTCTTCAAACCTTTTAGGATCTGATAGGTTTCCTCGACCGTCGGCTCGCCAATGTCGATTTTCTGAAATCGCCTGGCAAGCGCCCGGTCGCGGTCGAACGCGGCCTTGTATTCGGCAAATGTCGTCGATCCGATGCAGCGCAGCTCGCCCCCCGCGAGGGCCGGTTTAAGTATATTAGAAGCGTCCATCGAGCCGCCCGAAACCGATCCGGCGCCGACTATTGTGTGAATTTCGTCGATAAACAGAATTGCGTTTTCTTCTTTTTTGAGATCGTTGATGATCGCCTTGAAACGTTGTTCAAAATCGCCCCGGTAACGCGTTCCGGCGAGAACCGCGCCCATATCGAGTGCGAAAACCTTGGCCCCGATCAAAACTTCCGGGACATTGCCTTCGCTTATCTTCAGCGCCAAACCTTCGGCCAAAGCGGTTTTACCAACGCCGGGTTCACCCACATACAACGGATTATTCTTTTTCCGGCGGCATAAAATCTGGATCGTCCGTTCGATCTCTGCAGCCCTCCCGACAATCGGGTCGATCTCGCCGTTCGCCGCTTTCGCGACCAGTTCGACCGTAAAGCTCTCAAGCGGTTTCTTTCGCTCAGCCGCTCCCATTCCGGGAAATTCCTCGTCATCGAAACCGTCCGGCATCGGCTCATTGGCATCGATTTTCGAAATGCCATGGGCGATATAATTCAAGATATCGAGACGCGTAACGCCTTGCTGCAGCAAAAGGTATACGGCGTACGACTGCTCAGCCTGATAGAACGCGGCTAGAATGTTTCCACCGTCGACGGCCGTCTGGCCACTGCCCTCAGCCTGCAGCACCGCGTATTGGATCGTCGCCTGAAACGTCGAGGTAAGCTCCGGCATACTCTTGGCGTTCTCCGGCATTTTCTCCAGTACATCCCGGAAAT
The DNA here is from genome assembly GCA_043722725.1 of Chloracidobacterium sp. GTDB lineage: Bacteria > Acidobacteriota > Blastocatellia > Pyrinomonadales > Pyrinomonadaceae > OLB17. The sequence goes on along the minus strand of JAYSON010000400.1, from coordinate 133 downwards.
AATCCTCAAGCGAGCGTGCCAGATCTTCCAGATGAGCACCGCAATTAAACAAAATATCGCGAGCTGATCTGTCTTCGAGGAGCGCAAACAACAGGTGCTCCAGCGTGACATATTCGTGTTTATATTTAACGGC
>JAYSON010000399.1:0-2700 GCA_043722725.1 Chloracidobacterium sp. | reverse complement strand
TCCGGGCGAACCTGTCCTACAAGGGCAAAACGGACACCGCTACTTTTTCTGGGGTTAGGGTGGAACCCAAAACCCTTCCGGCGGAAAGCGGAACAATTTCTTTGCTCGGCAGTGCGGGGATCCTAATTGTTTTTGGGTTTGTAATTGCCCTTCTAGCGGGGCTGGGATTCCTGGTTTGGAATTTCGCGGGAAAAAGTCCCGTACGAAACGAGGAAGCCGTTTCCATTTAAGTTTAAGCCCGATGCTGGAAAAAAGAATCGAACACGGGGGAAAACTTCTCGCAAAAAACATATTTTGCCGATCTTTTATTTTGGCGGTGGGTCTTGTTTCGTCTTCTCTAGGCGCTTTTGCCCAGCAAGCTCCTCCTTCTACCAGCCAAACACCGCCGCCAGTTTCTGCCCAATTCGTATCTCAGGACGGTCTGTCCGTCGAAGCCCTTGTGCAAAGCGCCTCAGCCCGCCGTGCGGATTTGCTTGCGGCACGACAGCGCCTTGCTATCGCCGAGGGGCGCTTGCGACAGGCAGGGCTTCGTCCGAATCCGACCTTCGACACCGAATACGGGAGTCCGAGATTTCTGGGGGGCGAGGCAGAATACGATTTTTCGGCTGGAGTGACGCAGGTTTTTGAGCTTGGCGGCAAACGCCGCCGCCGCGTCGCAGTGGCCGAACTCGAGTTGAGCCAGACGCGTGCCGAAGTTCGGGCTATCGAACGTCAACTCGCCGTTGGCATCCGGACCGCCTATACTGCCGCGCTTGCAGCCGCCCGTCAGCTCGACGTGCTTGAAAGACTGATCGCGGGAAACGAGGAAATTGTTCGCGTCACCGAGGCCCGGCTAACAGAGGGCGATGTGGCTCCGCTGGATGTAAATCTCGTCAAGGTCGAAAACGATCGCATGAAGGTCCAGGCTATCCAGGCGCGAAGCGAGTTGGACACGCAGCTCTTGGAGATCCGCACCCTCATCGGAGCGGATCTTTCAGAAACCCTGCGCCTTGCACCACAGCCAGACCGACCACCACGATTCGACACGTCGTTGAGTCAACTTACGGAGATCGCCTTACGAGACCGTCCGGATCTGCAGGCCGCGCGGCTTGGCGAAGAACTGGGCTCGGCACGAATAAATCTCGCACGCGCAAACGCCGTTCCGAATGTTGCCGCAGCAGTCCGGTATTCGCGGAACAAGGGAATCGTTGATTTGCCCGGACCCGTAAATGGCAGCACGTTTGCGTCCGATCTGGACAACGAACTGACTTTTGGCGTGTCGGTGGATATTCCGATCTTCAACCGCAACCAAGGCGAGATCGCCGCGGCGACGGGCGAAAAACTTCAGGCGATACGGACAAGGGAGTTTTTAGAGAGCACTGTCAAAAGAGATGTCGCGGTGGCATATCGCAAATACCGGGCAGCGGCCGAATCGCTTGTCGTTTATTCGACCCAGATTCTCCCGCGCGCCGAGGATAATCTACGGGCCGTAAGAGCGGCATACGGGCTGGGCGATTTTTCGGTTTTTGAGGTTGTCAACGAGCAGCGACGTCTGGCGGAGAACGTAACCAATTACAACCAAGTCCTACGCGATTACTACAACGCTTTGACCGAGCTCGAAACGGCAATCGGCACTACGCTACCGGCGAGTGGTTTTGCACCCGGTAGCACGTCGGTACTGCCCGATACCGATATCAACCCGAATCAGATCGACAGGACAAAGTTTTTGAAATCGCTCATGGAAGTAAAACTATCGAACAAGAGCGCTCTGACGGGCGCCCAAACCGGAAAAGAGAATAAAGAAAAACAGTAGGGGAAAATATGAAAAAAATAACCGTTTTAACAATTGCGGGGTTGAGTTTGCTGGCCGGATTGGCCGGTGCGTGTTCACCGGGATTGGCTCCGTCGAATACAGCCGGAGCGAACCGCGCGGCAACGACTTCAAACACGACGGCCGCCAATACGGTCGCTCCCGCGAAAGCCGCGGACGAGACACCGGCGCTTATAAAAACCGCCCTTCCCGAAGCCCAGAGCTTTACCACCCAGCACAAGGACATCCCGAAGGATGCCATCACCGATATTGAAAAAGACACCGGGGCTAAAGTACCCGCTACGGACCACCATTCCTACCTGGCGTTCTCGACAGCAGGTGGTAAGCGGTCACAAATCGGGGCAGCGACAGTTGTAAAAGCCGGCGGGAAGGACGTCGTCATTATTTATGACAACAAGGACGGATCACCCGCTATCAGGGAAGTTCGTGCCGAGGGTGTTTCGCCGGAATTTCTTAAACAGTTCGCCGGTAAGGGCCATGACGACATATTTTCTGTAGGCAATGACATAAAGGTTGTGGGCGGCGTCGACGACGCGACCGCCAAAGCGATCGCACAAGCCGTTCGCGTCGATTCTATGACGATGCAGACCCTGTATGGCTCGGAGCACGCTCACTAGGGCTATTCATAGGAGATGTCAAGGCTGTGGTTTAGAAAGACTTTGCTTCGGGTATAGAAACCGGATTGCATAGCGACGAAAAGGGAATGAAGACAACCAGATTTTATAAGCGGATTCTGAAACCAACGGCCCTTGCTCTGTTGGTTTCCGGTTTATTGTTCGGCCGGGCGTTTGTTTTCGCGAATGGGGAACACGATAAGCCGGTAGCTGCGGGGACTGCGGCATCGCCCGCCGTTCCGATCGCCCGTGCCGAGCGAAATGTCGACACGGAGG
>JAYSON010000398.1:0-4876 GCA_043722725.1 Chloracidobacterium sp. | reverse complement strand
TGAATCACCACAACGACCTTTTAACTGATATTAGTAGCATCCTGCCCCACGAACTACGTAAGTTCGCACTCCAACTATTTACAGATCTATACATTTCCGCAACAAGTAGTTACGGATGGCTCACCTGTCACGACGGTGCTAGCGCGAAAATCACGAAAAGCCGATTCTTTCATGCGTTCTTCGGCGACAAAGCAAAAACCACTCTCGATTTAAGGCGGATCGAGAGAATGCGGTGGATAGGTGAGCTTGTAGCGGGGAATATACACAATTCACGAGGATGGCTAATTGAGGACGGCTCCAAATACTTCAAGCGTATGTATGCGATACCGACGGCAAACTACCTAGTATTCCTGGAGCCGGACGATGCAGATGGATTTTGGTTTTCCAGTGCATTTACACCGACCAGTTCCAACTACATCTACCGACAAACCCGTGGACAAAAGCTTATCTTCAAAAACTGAGAGGCCCCGGTTAAACCGAGGCCAATGTTATACCAGCAAACCTTACGGTTTCTGTGTAGATACTGCTAGAAATCTTAACCCTCACCCCAACCGGATGCGCATAAGCGTCCTAGCATCGTAGCTAGGATAGCACAAACTAGTAACAAGATGCCAAGAATTTTCTTGAAAACCCTCAAACTACATTTTTAGTCTGCCTTTTCCTTATCTTTTCTGTGATACCTTGCTCCGGCTTATCCATTCGGAAAAGATGGAATACAAGGATTTGGTCAAGAAGAATTAAGGGTAAGTTGCCACTTTTAAAGGGTTTAGAAAGCGTTGCACCTCCGCAACGTTTTTTCAGTTATGTTACAATAGATATAGATAGAAAAAGGCTGGAAGTAATAATTCCAGCCTAAATCTAAGTTCTATCTAATCCAATAACAAGACAAATTAGAAAATTACGCTTTGCGGCGTCAGGCTCTAACTGTGTCTCAAAACACAAATATGAGTATAGCATACTCGACAGACGGACTCACCATCCAAGTTAATCATCGTAATCAGTGGTACTGGTTGTTTATCGTAGATGGCATCATCTCAATATGGTCTAAACGGTATTTCGTGTGCCGTGAAGCCGCCTTTGTTGATGCATCGAATAGAAGTCTGTTTATTTAGCAGATGAACGCGATAGGGGTTGCGGTTCGCCAATGCCCCTGTCACTTTACGGGACATTAAACGGTGGTAGCAACGTGCCATCAAACTCGCCATCTTCATAGGGAGGATGCTGTTTCGGATTATCCTTTTTCTGAATACGATGTTCCCCTAAAAAAGAATCAGTAATGATTACTGTATAAATAGTGTTACCTCCTATGCCAATAGCTTCCGGCATATAAAACGTTAGCCAACCTTCAAAATGTTTCCCCTGCGTCAAGGATATGGCGTCGTCTTTTAGATACTTTGTTAAATCTTTATGGTGATCAGTGCGGTCGGCATCGGCGGAAACGGGTTCGGATCGAGAGACCATAAGGGGATATGTTTTACCCGCGTCGTTGATAATTAAACCGAAATTAAGAACCGTGGTCTCGGTCTTGTTACAGTTTGTAAGTCCTAAATGAAGATGGATGCGCGTCTCAAGAATCATCCTTTCACCTTCCGGGTCAGCCTTACTCCATCGTGGTTGGGCCACGACCTTGCGAATATAGCCTGCTAGTAAGGGCCTATTTCCATCAATGCGCCTTTCCAATTCCCTAACCTTGCGATGTTCGATTATCCACACTATAAATGACGACACCACGAAAGCAATCCATACAAAAGACCAAAATACTTTTTCTTGCCAGACGGGATTTGGGTCTTTTGAATACATCAAAATGAGCGTTTGGACAATGCCAAATGCGCCGCTCATAAACCACACCATCCAACCGAGGACTTTGAAAAATCCCATAGACTGGAATCATATCGCATTTCTCGCTCCTTGTCTTGTGTCAAGTATATAATCGCCTAAATCTTTACTGTTTAAGCTTTTTCGACTGCGAAGTCTTGACACAAAAGTACTTCGACGTGTAGATTTTAGGTTTATGCGGCCTGACATAAAAGGTTCAGAAGTGAAGCGAAGATAAGTTCGTCTTCGGAAAAGTCGCAGCGATTTTAAACGCAATTCTCAAGCAGGGTATTGTTTCAAAGATTCGACGGCAATTCCGGGCATTTCATTACACGACGCATTAAGAACAGCGACTAGAATATTAAGTAAGGAAGTTCATAAACAGTAAATGACAAACGAGGTTAATAACGAGACTGAAGAATCGAAAACCGGCGAGACTTCGGCCGTGGAGCAAGCTTCCAAACAAGACGCCGCAGAAACGTCACCTACACCGGCACCTGAAGTAGCCAGTGAAACGTCACCTACACCGGCACCTGAAATAGCCAGTGAACCGTCACCGACACCGGCACCCGCCGCCGACGAACTGCCAAGCTCCGGCGATATTGACTTTGGCGCCATCCTCGAACAATTCGAGCAGGAACAGACCATATATCACGCTGGTGAATTGGTCGAGGGCAAAGTTGTCGGCGTAAACGACCGCGGCATTTTGGTGGACTTTGGTTACAAGAGCGAAGGCATAATTCCGGCCGAGGAAATGGCGAACAGCACCGAGCCAGTGACCGCCGGTGACACAATCGAAGTTGTCATCAAAGCGATCCACCCGGGCGACGCTCCGCCGATTCTTTCGCGCGTCGACGCGCAAATGCGTAAGGTCTGGAACGTGATCGAGGAAGCCTTCAAAGAAGAGCGAACTGTCACCGGTCGCATTATCGACAAAACCAAGGGCGGTTTACGCGTTGACCTCGACGGAATTGAAGCATTTTTGCCCGGATCGCAGATCGATTCGCGGCCGATCCGCAGTCTGGATTCGTACATTGGCCAGGATATTGAGGCCAAGATCATCAAATTTAGCCGGCGCAGGAACAATATCGTTTTGTCGCGTAAGGTGATAACCGACCTCGTTATCAATGAGCAAAAATCCGCGACGCTGAACCAGATCGATGTCGGCTTCGTTGTCGAAGGAACGATCAAGAATCTCACTGAATATGGTGCTTTCGTTGACATCGGCGGCATCGACGGGCTTTTGCACGTGACGGATATGTCGTGGGGACGGCTCCAGAATCCGGGCGATCAGTTCAAGGTAAACGATCACATTCAGGTCAAAGTTTTGAAGCTTGACCGCGAAAAAGAGAAGGTTTCGCTCGGCTATAAGCAGTTGTTGCCGGATCCGTGGTCAACCGTTGTCGAAGTTTATTTGGTCAATTCAAAGATTACCGGGAAGGTCTCGTCGGTCACCGAGTACGGCATTTTTGTCGAACTCGAACCGGGCGTGGAAGGTTTAGTGCATGTTTCCGAGATCTCGTGGTCGAAGCGTTCGGCGAATCCGAAACGTATGTTCCACCGCGGTGACGATGTCGAAGTGCAGGTTTTGGGCGTTGATACCGAAGAAAAACGGATCAGCCTCGGCATGAAACAGCTTCAATCGAATCCGTGGGACAACATCGAAGCACGTTATCCAGTTGGGACGAAGATTCACGGCAAGGTCCGCAATCTTACGGATTTCGGAGCGTTCGTCGAACTTGAAGAAGGCATCGACGGCCTCGTCCACGTCTCGGACATCACATGGGCCAAAAAACTCAAACATCCGAAGGAATTGCTCAAGAAGGACCAGGAAGTTGACGCGATCGTTACTCATATCGACAGCGCCGGGCAGCGTCTTTCGCTTTCGATGAAGGATCTCACGCCGAGCGCGTGGGAAGGCTTTGTCGCGACGCACCGTCCGGGCGATATCGTTCGCGGCAAGGTTTCACGTTTCACCAGCTTTGGCATTTTTGTCGAACTTGGTGAAGGCCTGGAAGGCTTGTGCCACATTTCCGAGCTTTCCGACGAACGCGTCGAGAACGCCGAATCCGTCGCACAGCTTGGACAGGAGCTGGACTTCAAAATTCTACGCATCGAGAACGACGACCAGAAGATCGGACTTTCGTTTAGAGCCGTTGGCAAAGAAGACGAGCCTATCGTTGATACCCGCGTGTATTCATCCGAAGCTAAGGGCGGAATGGCAAGCTTAGGCGAACTTGCCAATCTTATGAAGGGCGGTGCGGCTGAGGAAGAACCGAAGACCGAGATCAGCAAAGAAGAGAAGGAAGAAGCCAAAAAAGAAAAGAAGGCGAAAGCCAAGCTGGAATATGAAGAAGCCGAGACCGCGAAAGCTGAGGCTGCCGCAAAGGCGGAGGCTGGACCTGAGGCCGCTGCATCGGATGAACCGGCTGCGGAAGTCGAGACACCTGTAGAGGCAGCAGAAGCTGAAGAAGCCGCTGAACCGGTTGCCGAAGAAACGAACGCTCCGGTAGAAGCTGTAGCCGATGAACCTATCGCCGAAGAAACAAGCTCTATGGTAGGAGAAGCTGTAACTGCTGAACCGGTTGCCGAAGAGACAGCCGCTCCGGTAAAAGAAGCTGTAGCTGCTGAACCTGTAGCCGCCGAGGAAACAGATCCTCCGGCGGAAGAGGCAGAGGCTGGCGAACCGGCGGTTGCCGAAACTGTAGATGCTGAAGTTAAAGAAGAAGATTCTGAAGAATCGGCTGAAAACTCAGCTTAATTTTTTTATTGACGAGCTTGGGCGTAAACGACTGATTGCGTGAGGATAAATAAAGATGACGAAAGCGGATCTGGTAGAAAAAGTCGCAAAAGAAGCTGAAATGACGAAGAAAGACGCCGAACAGCTCGTCGAGATCATTTTTGACAGCATTGTCCAAACGCTGAATGACGGCGAAAAGATCGAACTACGCGGCTTTGGAAGTTTCCGCGTCCGCGAACGCAACTCACGCAAGGGCCGGAACCCTAAAACAGGTGCCGCCGTTGACATCCCCGCAAAGCGGGTTGCTTACTTTAAGCCCGG
>JAYSON010000397.1:0-5050 GCA_043722725.1 Chloracidobacterium sp. | reverse complement strand
ATTCCGTAAGAGCTTTTAGTAAAGAGTTCATTTGCTCCTCCTAAGGCAAACTTGGCAGTGGAATATGCCTTCCACTGCCGTTTTTTGTGCGTGTTTGGCAAAATAATCAAGTTCGTTAAGCGGCCGCATAATATATCTTGTAATTTCTTAAGTAATCAAGTATAAAGATAGGCGGACAAAACATTTCTTGTTTTTCAATTAATCATTTCAAAGGAGATCACATGAAGCTATCCAGAAGTCTTTTAGCTATCGCCCTCAGTTTTTCTCTAAGCTTAGTAACATTTATCGCCCTTCCTATTAACTCAGTTAACGCCCAAGATTCGAGGATCGCACTTCAGCGCGGGTTCCGGACAGGGTATTCGGATGGATATATGTCCGGGTATCGGGATTCCATCGACAATGCGGCCAAAGATTTTACCCATCATGGCGAATATTCAAAGGCTATCCGGGCCTATAATAAAGAATACGGCTCTGTAGAAGATTACGCCGACGGATATCGTCAGGGTTTTGAATCCGGTTACGACACCGGTTTTGAGAAGCGGTCGTTCGAAGCCAATGTTCCGGCTAATTTGAGCCGACGCGGCACGGCAGTTCCTATAGTTCAAACGCCGTCAGTGCCGGAGCAATCGCAAAATATTCCGGCGGCTATAGAAAATCCCGCACCGGTGAACACCAGCCCGACGGCGGTTTCGGACAGCGTTCCGAGTGCGACAACGGAGAGCTTCCAAAAGGCGAGCTTTACGCCGGTCAGCGATGCGGTGATCATCATTCCGCGCGACACCGAGATCATTGTCGAAATGATCGAAGACCTCAGTACGGACCGCAGCCGCGAGGGCGACAAGTTTACGTCGAAAGTGGTTTCACCCGCCGAGATTGCCGGTGCGATAATCGAAGGCCGCGTCAATAAGATCACAAAGCCGGGCAGGCTCAAACGCCGCTCGGAGCTTCAGCTTTCATTCGATCGTATAGTCCTAACCGAGAGCCGCTGGAGCAACTTCAACGCGATTATGACCGAGGTTTTACCGGTCAAAGGCGACAATGTAAAGCGTGTTGATAATGAAGGAATGGCCGTCGGCAATCGTTCGTATAAACAGGATGGAGTCAAGATCGGTGCGGCGACAGGAACCGGCGTAGTGATCGGCGCGATCGCCGGCGGGCCGGTCGGCGCAGCCGTCGGGGCCGGTGTCGGAGCGGCATTCGGCGTTGGTGCCGTCGTCATCGAACGTGGCAAAAACATCAAGCTGAACCGCAATCAACAGCTCCGCGTCAGGACCTCATACGAAACGCAGATCAGGTAGTAGTTGCCCACGTCATTGGCCGGTTTCGCTTCAGAATTTACGAAAAACAGATGTGCAGTTCTATGGCAATAGGCTGCTGACATCTGGAGACCCGCCATTGACGGCGTTTGCAACTCTTATCCACAATAACGCAAGGCCTTTTCCTCCTTTGGGTCTTGCAGATTATTGTGGATATTTTTTGAGCTTTTCGGGCCATTTGTCGGTGATGAAGTTTTGGGCTTCACGGCGTGCTGTCCAGGGCGTATATCAGGCGTCTGGTGCCAACTTTTCCACAAGGCCGAAAATCCTGAAAAAGGACGATTTTTGCTTAACATCATTAAGCAGTTGTTATAGAAATTTCCACAAGCTTCTATGGAAAACTTTCGTGAAGAATATTGCACGGCACAAGCGTTCGGACGAGCAGACGGCGGATATGTAGTATGCGTGCTCGGATGTGCCGCATTTTTAAAACGCTCGATTACGTCTCGGCGTGGTATATCAAGGCGGCTAATTTCCTTGACGGCAGTGGCGATACGGGCGGAAACGCGACCGTGAGGGAGCGTGCAAATGACGGCGGCGAAGAAGGCACGCTCGTTAACACTCGCGTTTCTGCCCGTAGTACGCGGGTTGCGTTTGTTGCGACGAACTCGATCACGGACGAGAGAACCACCCCGTTACTTCCCCGACCCGCCACAGCGGCACCGGCTGCCTCCCCTCCTCCGTACTGAAGGGAGCTAAGGTAGTTTTCGAGCGCGATGCTTGTATCTGAATCGATGGTTCGATAAAATATTTATATCGTCATAATAAAATAGGAAATCACGGGATAAATTAATAATGAGCACAGGAACAGAATCAACCGCCGCCAGCGAAGGACTCCGCGGAGTCGTTGCCGCACAGAGCGCGATCGGCGATGTTAACGGCGTAGAAGGGAAGCTTATTTATCAGGGTTACGATATTCACGATCTGGCCGAGCATTCGACTTTTGAAGAGGTCGTTTACCTGCTTTGGCACGGGCGTTTGCCGAAGGCGGATGAGCTGGCCGAGCACGAGGCCCGAATCCGTAAAAATTATGAAGCACCGGCGGAAGTTATCGCCCTGATGAGACAGTACCCGAAGAACGCCGACCCAATGGACGTGCTGCGAACGGCGGTTTCGTCGCTTGATTTTTACGATACCGAGGGCCACGGCACCGACCGCGAACCCGCGATGAGAGCGGCGGTCAGGATCACCGGGCAGATCGGGACGATAGCGGCGGCCTGGGACCGCATCCGTAATGGCAAGGATGTCATTGCTCCGGATCACAATTTAGGAATTGCCGAGAATTTTCTGTACATGCTGCGCGGAGAACAGCCGGATGCGGACGAAGCTCGGATGTTCGACATCGCGTTGATATTGCACGCCGATCACGAGCTGAACGCTTCTACATTTACGACGCGTGTTGTGGCCGGAACGCTTGCCGATATGTACGGCGCGGTCACGGCGGGGATCGCCGCTTTGGCCGGCCCGCTCCACGGCGGAGCTAACACAAATGTGATGAAGATGCTGATCGAGATCGACGACCCGGCGAAAATCGACGCGTGGGTGGATGATGCATTAGAGCACAAGAAGAAGATCATGGGAATCGGCCACGCCGTGTACAAAACCGAGGACCCGCGTGCGACGTGGCTGCGTAAATTCTCGAAGCAGATGGCCGACAAAACAGGCATTTCGAAGTGGTATGAAATGTCCGAACGGATCGAAAAGCTGATGCTGGAGAAAAAGGGAATGTACCCAAACGTCGATTTTTACTCGGCTTCGACGTATTACTTGATGGGCATCCCGCTCGACCTGTACACTCCCATCTTCGCCGTCAGCCGCATCTCCGGCTGGACCGGCCATATCCTCGAACAATACGGCAACAACAAGCTGATCAGGCCGCGAGCAGAATACATTGGCGCACGGGATTTGAAATATGTTGCCATCGAGGAACGGTAGCTTGAAGTTCCGCCTTTAGGCGGCCAGTTTTCGATTGAGACTGAGGTTTTTCTTAAGTCTTTTTCTTTCAAATCCCTTGTCTTGGAGGCAGGTTAAAGAAATCCGATGGGCTGTACGTGCTGCAAAAAAAGAGAACCACCCCTTCCGCGAAACGCGGCCACCCCTCCTTTGTAAAGACGGGAGCTTTTTGTGCAAAACTTAAACAAAAGGCTAGAATCTAACGTATAGATCGGCAGTATCATTCCAAAAATCAGGAGTAACGTTATAATGAAAGGATTGTTGTCCGTCCCGGCACTGCTCATCGTTGCGATCGCAGGTAATATGCATTCAGCGCAAACAGTTATGAAACCACCCGTTGCGAAGAAGGAAGCCAAGGTGCTCAAGATACATGGTTACGAGATCACGGATAATTACGCGTGGCTGCGTGACCGCGAGGAGAAAAAGAATCCCGAGATCATTAAGTATCTCGAAGCCGAAAACGCCTACACCGAAGCCAACATGGGCGAGCATAAAGCGTTTGCCGACAACCTTTATAAGGAAATGCTCGGGCGTATCAAGCAGACCGATCTGAGCGTGCCGTATAAGCTTGGCGAATACTGGTACTTCAACAAGACCGAAGAGGGCAAGCAGTACCCGACCTATCTCCGCGGCAAATCTAAGGACGGAAAGGACGCCGAGGTTTTGCTCGATCAAAACGAGATGGCGAAGGGCTTTAAGTATTTTGCAATATCGAATTTCGAGCCTAGCGACGACGGCAATCTGCTGGCGTTTGCGACGGACACTACTGGTTATCGTCAATATACGCTCCAGATAAAAGACTTGAAAACCGGCAAGATTCTGCCGGACAAGATCGAGCGCGTGACATCGGTGGAATGGTCGAATGACGGTAAATATCTTTTTATCGGACAGGAAGACGCGATTTCGAAGCGTTCGGACAAGATCTGGCGGCACACGCTGGGAGCGACGGGAGAGGATAAATTGATCTATGAAGAAAAGGACGACCTTTTCGGTGTCGGCATCTCACGCTCACGTGACAAGAAGATGCTCTTCATAGCTTCGTTCGCAAAGACGATGAGGGAATACTGGTACCTCGCGGCGGACAACCCGACAGGCGATTTCAAGGTGATTAGCCCGCGGCGCGAGGGGCACGAATACTCAGCTAATTTCAATAACGGCGAGTTTTACATCGTAACCAACAAGGATGCGGAGAATTTCAAAGTCATCCGGGCGCCGCTGACGGATCCGGGCGAAAAAAGCTGGGTCGATTTTATTCCTTATAACCCGGCGATCAAGATCAACGATATAAATTTTTTCAAGGACTATGCCGCGGTCTCGGAGCTTGAGAACGGACTTGAATATGTCCGCGTGGTGGATATGAAAACGCGTCGGGCCGCGGTCCGGATCGAAACACCCGAAAGCGTTTACACGATCGGCTTGTCGAACAATCCCGAGTACGATACACCAACTATTCGCTACAACTATTCTTCGATGATAACGCCGAATTCGACGTATGAATTCGATCTCAAAACACGCAAGAGCGAACTTATTAAGCAGCAGGAAATTCCTAGCGGCTACGACAAAACGAAGTATGAAACGACACGCGTGTGGGCGACGGCGCGTGACGGGATCAAGGTGCCGGTGTCGGTCGTTATGAAAAAAGGCACGAAGCTTGACGGCAAATCGCCGATGCTGCTTTATGCGTACGGTTCGTATGGCTATTCGACGGAGCCGGGTTTTTCCACCGCACGGCTGAGCCTCGTCGATCGCGGGATGACCTATGCGATAGCACATATCCGAGG
>JAYSON010000396.1:0-7740 GCA_043722725.1 Chloracidobacterium sp. | reverse complement strand
AGGCCGCGAAGCCGCTTCGGTAACTGGAATTCGATCTTTTCGACGGATGCGCTCATTCTGTCAAGCTCTCTCGTGCAAAACGGCTGCCAACTCTGTAGGAATCGCGAGCGGATAAAAGATTCTTGCCTCAAACAGATAATCTTCTCCGTCCTCATCGATCACCCGAAGCATTTCATCGCTTTCCGCGGCTTCGTCCGAGATAATCTCGTACAGCTTGCCGACCTTCGAGCGATGCTTCAAAGCCTTTGTTATCAATACATACCGCAAACTTTGTATTCATATTTAATCAAGCCAACGCTTTATCTTGCCGTTTCTTTTGCCGATTCCGTGGGCTTCGTACCAGTGAATTTCCCTCGGCGTATGCGTCCGTTTGAGATTCTTTCAACCGTGACGATACCTTTCAACTTTCGCCAACGTCCTTTCCCAAAGTGTTTGACCAAAAACCGGAGAACTCGAATTGAACGCCCGACGGCTATAATCTCAATATCTTCAATTTCTCCGATAATTCGAAATCCTTCTAACATGGAGTTTTAAAGATTTTCGTCGCTCTATTCTGTTTTCTTTTCCTCGTTTTCTTCCAATTCGTCTTCAAGGTCCTGACGCATATCGCCGACCTCGACGTTATATTCGCCGTCGGCTTGCGTGATCGGGTCGCCGGTCAGAATTCCGCCGAAGGTCTCTAGCTCGCCGATGATCTTTTGCCCTAGTCCGGAAATACTTTCGGCTAGACCGCTTTTTTTGCTTTCTCGTTCTTGATCGTTCATTTTTTTGTTGCTCCGTGCTTATATTAAGCGATTTCCGGCGATTGATACATCCGACAACGATAGATTTACATCCTCGACCAGCCGCGTTCCGTCTGAGTGAACTGCTCTGAGGTCGCCAGAACAAAGCCATTTGTCTTCGATCTGCACTCAAACCGTTTAACCGTAAGAAACGGGCGTTCAAGATCGATTACGTTGAACGAGTTCGCTTCGCCGCGTTCCCGGGTTGAGGCCGCAGTACCTGCCTGAATGATCAATGCCGAACGGCCGCTTTCAAGACGATAACGGTGAGCTGAATTCGTTATGCTGCTGACGTGGAGATGGCCGGAGAGAAATATGTCCGCACCGCACTCGGCGATCTGCGGCATAAACGTCTTTGCCCGGCCGACAATGGCGTGCTCGTCAATACCGACAGGCAGATCGAACGGATGGTGGGTTACGATTATCTTCGCAAGATTTTCGTCAAGCCCGCACAGTTTTTCACGGATGATTTCGACCTGTTCCTTACCGATCCGCCCGCTTTTTATGGTCAGCGACCGTGCGGTATTGATGCCAATAACCGCCATTTCGTCGTCTGCATGGAAAGGAAACATATCGCTCGTAATAAATTTCTTAAAATGGGCGAGCGGAGCAGCGAAACGGCGGACTACATTGTAAAGCGGCACATCGTGGTTTCCCGGCACGACGATCTGCGGCATCGGCAATTGATCGAGAAACCGTCGAGCCTCGGCAAATTGCTTTTGACGTGCACGCTGCGTCAGATCCCCCGAAACGACAACGAGATCGGGGCTGACTTCGTTTATCTTCTCGGCAAGGCGTTCGGCAACCGCATCATTGGCCATGCCGAAATGTATATCCGAAATATGTGCGATCCTTCGCATACGATTTAGATGTCAGGCGGATCGGGCTTTGGCACGATCACTGTCAGGGCTTTCGCACGAATACGGTAATGCAGAGGGCTTTCTAATATACGCACCTCGCCGTCAAACGCCACATGAAGCCGTTTTCGCCGCGTGTGAATTATCGTTTCCTCGGTCTTCACCACCTCAAAATCCTTCCACTGTTTGACCATACCGAAAATCGTACGGAATAACAGTAGTATTACGCCCCGTCGGCCGCCGCGGTGCAGAAAATATACGCTTAGTTCGCCTCCGTCCAATTCGACACGACGGCCGATCTTATAGAGGTCCATTTCGTACTCGTTGTTTCCGACGAAAACAAATGGCGTCTTGCGAAGAAATTCATTTTCACCAATCTTGATGCGAACCTTCAAAAATGGGGAGAAGCGAAACATTCTGAGCGTCGCCCAAAGCGCCGCCAGCCATTTCCCGCGTCCGAGCCGTTGCTGTTTCTCCCGCGTGCGGACGATGTTCGGGTACAAACCGATGCTCGAATTGTTAATGAACAGGTGTTCGTTGACTTCCCCGACATCAATCCGCCTTTTATGCCCTTCGGCGATGATGCGAACCGCTTCGGACAGATCTTGCGGAATTTCCAGGTCCTTCGAAAAATTGTTGAGAGTTCCGAGAGGCAGCACACCGAGCGTCTTATTCGCCTTTAAAACCTCTGCCGCGACCGTGCTAATAGTTCCATCGCCGCCGCCGGCAACAATAATATCGGCACTGCTCAGCGCCGCTCGCTTAGCCAGCGATTCGATCTCGCTGCCGTTTTTGGCAAGATGAATGTTTGCTTCGATTCCGTGAGACGCAAATACTTCGGCAAGAAGCACTTCCGTGTCGGCCTTGACCACGCTGCCGGAATTCGCATTGATGATCACCTCGATCGGGTCCGGCATTTCAGTTACCTTAAATAATCCTCAAGCTTTGTCGAGGCGTCCGTCTTTTCATCGCGGTATTTGACGATGATCGGCGCATAGATCGATAAGCCATTTTCCTTGCCAAAACCGCCTGTGATGGCACGCGAGCCTTGCACAACGACCGCGCCTGCCGGAACTTCGAGAGGTTTGTCGCCATTGGACTTAATAACTGTTTTATTCGGGAGATCGAACAGCGGCGTCGAGCGCGTCAGGATCACACCGGAGGCGAGAACCGCGCGTTCGCGCACGATCGTGCCTTCATAAACACCCGTGTTGCCACCGACAAGCACATCATCTTCGATGATCACCGGTAAAGCTCCGACGGGTTCCAAAACCCCGCCGATCTGGGCCGCCGCCGAAAGATGAACACGCTTCCCGATCTGGGCACACGAACCGACTAAAGCGTGCGAATCGATCATTGTGCCCTCGTCCACATAAGCGCCAACATTCACGTAACACGGCGGCACAAGCACAACATTCGGCGCGACGTACGAGCCGTCACGGATAGTCGAGCCGCCCATAACGATACGCACGCCGTCGTCCAGCGACATCGGACGCAGCGGAAAAGTGTCCTTGTCAAAAAAGCGAAAAGTCTCAGTCGGCTTCGAGATCTCGACCATCTTACCCATCCGAAAACCGAGCAGAATCCCCTGCTTTACCCAAGCGTTCGCGTGCCAATTCCCGTCGGAGTCTTTTTCCGCAGAACGGATCTCCCCGCGACGCAGGGCGGTCTTGAATCTTTCGTAGACTTCGCGGTCTCCCGACGTGAACTCGGTCTTCGCGAACATCTGTTCGATCTCTTGTCTTAATTCCATCGGGTGTTATTGATAGTAGTAAATGTATCGTGGTGATCCGCCGTTGAAAATTGACGACAGCCCGCCACCTTCTTTGCTCAGTTTTCCAAATATCTCCCTGCGACCGGTCCATGAAACGTCTCCACTAGAACCGTGAATTTCAAGCCGATCTATGAGAAAGAACTCTTCTGTCTTCTTCTCGATATCCGGGTACCGAGCCCTATCGATCTCAACTGCTCCGCCGGGCGGAATCTTTCCTTCGAACCAGTTTTCCTCGTCGTTACGAGTCAACGCTTGATCCGCTCTGTAAGTACAACTCTTTGCACCGTGTTTCCAATCGTCCGGGGAATAAACACAAGGGGCAGCTATCCTAGCGTACGGAGTATAGAACTTGACAACCATATCGGCATTACTGTCATTGGCAATAATACACCGCGACCAGGGCGGTGAATCACACCCTAGAATGCAGATCAAAAGGATAAGAGCAGTAATGCCTCCGAGGCTAATAGTGGTTGTTCTCACAGGCCTAGTTCCTTAATGATCTCACGCAGCGTCTTCCGCGTCGGTTCGGTCACCGGCACGAGTGGAAGACGCAAATTTTCTTCGAGCAGGCCCATTTCTTTCATCACAAATTTACACGGTGCAGGTGAAGATTCGATAAAATTTGCTTCCATCAGAGGCAGAATTTGATAATGAAGTTTCCGCGATGCAGTGTGCGCCCCGTCGAGCGCCTTTTCGATCATTCGCGAAGTTTCCTTTGGTATCTCGTTCGCACACACCGAAACAAGGCCGTCGGCGCCGAGCGCGATCATGGGCAAGCCAGACGCATCGTCACCCGAAAATACCTTGAAATTCTTCGGTCGGTTTTTGATGATCTCCATCACCTGCGAATAATTTCCAGACGCCTCTTTTGTCGCGACGATATTCTCGTGTTTTGCAGCAAGCTTCAGAGTTGTTTCGGCGGAAATGTTCGAAGCGGTTCTCGACGGCACATTGTAGAGCATAATCGGAAAGCCTTTTACGGATTTCGCGATCTCCGAGAAATGAGCAAACATTCCTTCCTGCGTCGGTTTGTTGTAATACGGCGCGACGAGCAAAGCGGCGTCGGCACCGGCTTCGCGAGCCTTTCGAGTAAAATCTATCGAGGCCGCCGTGTTGTTGCTGCCGGTTCCGGCGATGACATGTGAATTGAGCTTTTTTGCAACTTCGACCGTCATCCGAATGACGCGCAGGCGTTCGGCCTCGTCCATCGTCACGCTCTCGCCGGTAGTTCCGCAAGGAACAAGGATACTTACACCGTTCTTTATTTGCCGCTCAACGAGCATCCTGAAACACTCATCGTCTATCGACCCGTCTTTTCTGAAAGGCGTCACAAGTGCCGTCGCACAGCCGCGCATCCAGTCAATTCTTAACGTCATACATTACCGTTCTCGAAGAAAATCAGCCACAGATGAACACAGATTAACACAGATGCGAAGGCGGAAACACGACCGGTAGGGAGTGTGCCGTCGGCTAAACCGAATTTACGGAACGAAAAAAGGCTTCGAGTTTGCGAAAGTCCAGTCTGCCGTCCGTTCGCACGCCGGAACAAAGATCTAGCCCGAATGGCTGAACGGTATCAATAGCTTCCCGAACATTTTCAGCATTCAAGCCGCCCGCAAGAAACACCGGCTTACCGCACGTCTCGACGATCTTTCGGCTTAAACGCCAATCATGCCGCCGGCCAGTGCCTCCCAGTTCCTTAACCGCCAGCTTCGGGTTGCCGCTGTCGAGCAGGATCGCATCGACAAACTCAGCCAGTTCGCCCGCTTCGTCAACCGATTTTTCACTAACTACATGGACAACCTGCACCAGCTTAACGTTCGCCAAAGCTTCCCTGATCGATTGATAATCCCGCCCTTCGAGTTCGTCAACGATCTGGATCGTGTTGGTTTTCGTGCGGTGATGATGATCGATAATGCCCTTCGCGGTTTGTTGGCTTGTCAGCAAAAACGTAGCGATCGGTGGAGGCACGGTTTGAGCAATCTTGTAAATCTCTGCATCAGAGATCGTCCCCGGACCGGAAGGCATCTCGCCGACAAGGCCGATAGCGGAGGAGCCAAAGCTGATCGCGTCAGAAGCTTCTTGTTCATTGGCGATACAGCAAATTTTTACGCGAGGCGTCATAATTAAAGCTCCTCTCCTTACGAAGGAGGGGTGACAGCCGAACCGGCTGACGGGATGGTTCTCTACCACGCCATATTAGAGGTACCAGTCACTACCGCTCCCGATTCTGACAGATCTCATCAACAATATCGGCAAACTCATAAAACCCTTTTTTTCCAACGACCCATTCCGCTGCCAGTAAAGCACCCAAGGCAAAGCCTTCACGCGAGCGTGCTGTATGTTCAAGCAAAATCTGATCAGACGAGCCGTCAAACCCGACCCGATGCGTGCCCGGAATATTGCCTGCTCGCGTCGCCGAAACGCCAAATTCATTCTTGATATGCTCCGCCACGATCTCTTTCAATTTCAAAGCCGTCCCGCTCGGAGCGTCTTTTTTGCGGGAATGGTGCTGCTCTTCGATGAATGTTTCGTATTCGGGGAATTTAGCGAAAAGCTCAGAAACGAAATCGGCGATCCTGTAAAACAAATTCACGCCGATCGAGAAATTTGCACCAAAAACAAGAGCTCCGCCGTTCTCTTTGACAAAATTCCCTATCTCGTCCCGCTCGGAATGCCACCCGGTCGTTCCTTCAACCAGCGGAACACCGGCCATCACGCAAGCCTCAACGTTCCGCATGACAGCCTCGGCCGCCGAGAAATCAATCGCGACATCGGAACCTTTCAGCCTTTCAGCCAATTCAACCACCGACAGACCGGCGGCACCCTTATCATCAATGATGACCGCGATCTCATGTCCTTTCCCTTCGGCGAGTGTCTTGATGAGTTTCCCCATCGCTCCATACCCGATCAAGGCTATTTTCATAGATTTATTCAAAATTCATCCGCTTCAACAGAGATACAAATCGCGGTTCCGAGCGAAGGTTGTCCCACTTAGGATCGATATTAATGAGCATCATCCGAGCGTCGTAGTCCTCCAAAGCTTTTTCAAGCCGATTTAACGCTTCATTCGTTTCGCTGAGTCCGTTGTAAATCATTGCGATGTTATAGGCCGGAACGTATCGCTGATTTGACCTCGATTTTAACTCCCCGAGCAGCAACCTGGCTTCGTCGCTCTTTCCCGACTCTGCCAAAGCGTAACCCGCCAGTGAAACGGCTTCGCTGTTCCCACCGGAAAATTCTCCCGCTTTTTTCGCTTCGACCACGGCCTCGTCAAATCTTTCCTGCCGTATGAAAACTCTTGCCAGTACGACGCGGGCAATCCAGAAATTCGGCTCAATTTCGAGCGTCTTATTTAATTGGTCAATCGCTTCCGCATCGCGTCCGGCGTAAAAAAACGATTGCCCTTTGAGTGCGTTGGTAATGAGAGAAAGCGGGTCCAACTCTCGCGCCGTTTCCATTTCCTTCAAGGCTTCATCGTGTCGCCCCAAAACTGTCAGCAATACCCCATAAAAACGATGCGCGTCCGAATTATTTGGGCTGATTGCGATGGCTTTTTTAAGTTCCGCTTCACCGTTCTTCCAATTCCAACCAAACCAAAATTCGACTACGCCTAAAATTATATGTGCCTCTGCTAAATTCTCATCAATTTCCAACGCCCGTTGGGCCGCCGCTTTTGCCTGCGGAAAAGCCTCATCGGGCCGCACATCACTGGTAATCGGCAACGCCGAGTAAGCCTGCGCCATCCCCGCATAGGCGAGCGCGTAAGTCGGGTCGGCGGCAATTGCCTTTTGATAAAACTGGATTCCTTGCCGAATTTCTGGCGGCGTTGATTTGAACGCGTGATACCGCCCCTGCAAATACAAACGATACGCTTCGATATTTTCAGTGTTGTGGCCGCTCAAACGCCTTTTTTCCTCATTGCTTAAGTGCAGAGCCAGGGCCGAGACGATTTTTTGTGAAATAGTGTCCTGAACTACAAAAATGTCTGTAAATTTCTCGTCAAACGTATCCCCCCACAGGGTCGCACCGTCAGCCGTGCCGATCAGCCGCACGTTGACTCGAATTTTATCACCCCAACGCTGAATGCTTCCGTCCAAAACCGAATCGACGAGAAGATCGGCTCCGGCTCGCTGAGGATCTTGATCCAGGCCGCCGAATCTTCTGACTGAACTCAATGGCCGCACGATGATATCGCGACTTCCGGCGAGCCGTGCGATCAGCGTATCGGCCATTCCGATCTCCAATGCCTCGTCGCGATTATCGGCGACCAATGGTTTGAATGGCAACACCGCAACGCTCTTGATCGTCGATTCAACCCGGGTAA
>JAYSON010000395.1:0-6138 GCA_043722725.1 Chloracidobacterium sp. | reverse complement strand
ATGAAAGTTGCCACCGCCGTGTCGCCGTAGATGTAAATGTTCACATCGTCAAAATTGATGGATTCGAATTTAAGTTCGCCGGTCTTAAAGGCGGCGAGCCGCGGCGCTTTGGTTGTCAGAACGCCGGTATCACTGACAAAGGTATAGCCGTCGTCGTATATGCGGTCGAGCGCGGCAACATCATTGTTTTTTAGCGCGGCGGAAAGATCGCTAACTGTCTTCCGAACCGCTTGTTTGGAGCTGGCCGTTTTAGCGTTTTTGCCGTTTGTTTGACACAGGATCAAAGCTGGCAAAGCGAGCATCATCGCAACTGCCAACAGTAACCGTTTCGTATCGAAATTTCTTTTTAGTGTATCCATATTTATTTGTTTGTGTTTCATGATTTTTCTTCTTTGGTCAGAACCACCTTCGGTAGCGGGTGGTTTTAACCGACGTTTCGAGCCGTTAACCCGAACTTTAAAGTTTGTCTTCAACCACCCGCTACTGCGGGTGGTTCTGACATTGATTACGGAATTCGCGTTCCCTGCGTCGCCCACACCTGCCAGCGTCCGTCGCGCTTGATGAACGTGTCGGTAAAGCGGACGCGCCGGTCAAACGGCTGGCTTTTATCATCGCGTCCTTTGACGTGATTAACGCCTGTAACAACCGCCATATTGCCGTCAATGCGGATGTTCATTTCCGAAAGTTCGGCTGATTCGGTTCGGTTTTTGTCGTTTTTGAAATCGGCGAGGTCTTCGGCTTTGTTGGTAATTTTGGCGTCGCGGCTGCTGATGCTGCTGTAATCGTTGGCGTAGTTTTGTTCAAACCAACTCAGATCACGGTTCATGTCAGCGGTGTTCCAGTCTCTTTCCATATAGCCGAGCATCGCAGTTTCGTCCAAACCGTTTCCGGCGTTGCCGACGACCTGCCATTTGCCTCCGCGTTTTTCAAGCGAATGCACGCTGCGCGTCCAAAAGGTTTCTTCTTTGCCGCCCGCGCCGTTCTTAGTCGTCACGATGTTGCGATGCGTGATAAGAGCCGAATTCGGCGTGCAGGTAATCATGTAGTTATCGTGCGAAACCTTATCCGCCATATTCGGATTTGCCCGGTCGCTTTCAGCCGCCTTCATCGCTGCTTCTATGTTCTGGATTTTGTTCTGCATTGCGGGCAAACCCGTGTAATCGTCGGCTAAAATCGCCATCAAAGCGTTGCGGTCGCCTTTTACTCCCGCATCGCCCCACGTTCGGTCAAACGCTTCGAGCGCCTTTTTGTCGGCGTCGCCGCATTCACCAAGAGCGTATCCGGCAAAGGAAAAGGCCAAAACGAATATTAAAAAAATGCTTTTCATAGTTTTTATCTCCTTCTTTCAAGTTAAGTGCAAGAGCGACCAGACTTTATTTCGAACGGTTGCCGCACTCGTTTCAAGCTACCGTTTGCCTTATTTTGTGTTCTACTCATCTAAACGAGAATCGATTGCCAAAAGGGGCATGGCCCGAAAACTTTTTTTAATTGTGGGTTTTGTTCTATAATCTCTTAAGAATTTCACTCAAAAAATAAATGGCCGATGTCGCTTCGCATCAAATCACGCAGTTGCTGGTCGATTGGGGCAAGGGAGATGAGTTTGCCCTTGAGCGGCTAATGCCGCTTGTCTATGACGAATTGCGGCGAATGGCGAGGGCTTATATGCGCCGTCAGCCTTCGGGACATACCTTTCAAACGACGGAGCTGATTCACGAGGCTTACCTTAAGCTTGCCAAACAAGACGAACGAAATTGGCAAAACCGGGCGCATTTTTTCGGCGTGGCGGCACAAGCGATGCGGCATATCTTGGTTGATTATGCCCGTTCCAAACAAAGCCAAAAACGCGGCGGCTGGCAGGAGAGAATTACTATTGCCGACAATCTGGTAGTTTCAAGTGATAAATCAAAAGAAATGGTCGAGCTTGATGATGCATTAAATAATCTGACGGCTTTGGATGAACGCAAGGGCCGCGTTGTCGAATTAAAGTATTTCGGCGGTCTAACTCATGAGGAAATCGCCGAGGTTCTAAAAATTTCTATCGAGACGGTAAAACGCGACTGGCGTTTTTCCAGAACATGGCTCTTGCGTGAATTGGCGGATGCCGTTTGATTAGGCGAATGAATTCTAAAAGGCTCAAAGAGATTGAAGAAATCTACCACGCGGCGTCGGAAATTCCGCCCGGCGAGCGTGAATCTTTTATCAAAGAACATTGCGGCGAAGATAACGATCTGCGTCGTGAAGTAGAATCTCTGCTCGCGTTTGAAGCGACTTCCAGTGTTTTTATTGACACTTCCCCAGAATCGCTCGCCTCTGAAATGTTTTCCGAACAGGGGAATCAAGGAAGCCTTATCGACACGGAAATCGGGCACTACAACATCAGGAAACTTCTTGGCGTTGGCGGGATGGGCGAAGTTTACCTGGCCGATGACGCCCGCCTTAATCGCAAGGTCGCGTTGAAGCTCCTTCCCTCTGACTTAACCGAGCAAAAGGATCGGTTGAAACGTTTTGAACAAGAGGCGCAAGCATCATCGGCCCTAAATCACCCGAATATCCTCACGATCCATGAATTCGGAACTGGAAATGGCTCGAACTATATCGTTACCGAATTTGTCGACGGTGTGACTCTGCGGGAAAGAATGGATGTCGGGGGCATTACTGTAAACGAGACGTTGGACGTTGCCTCGCAGATCGCTTCGGCGCTGGCCGCCGCACACGAAGCCGGAATTATTCATCGCGACATCAAGCCCGAAAACATAATGATCAGGCGCGATGGCATCGTAAAGGTGCTGGATTTCGGCTTGGCCAAGTTGACCGAGACGAACAAGAAGATTCACGTAACTGACACCGAAGCTCCGACCCGAATAAATACAATACCGGGCTTCGTTATGGGAACCGCGTATTACATGGCTCCCGAGCAGGTTCGTGGAAGGGAAATCGATGCCCGGGCAGACATATGGAGCCTCGGAGTGGTGATCTATGAAATGCTCGCGGAACAAAAGCCGTTTGTGGGCGATTCCAATGTTGATGTAATGAGTGCGGTTTTGAAAGAGGAGCCGTCGGAACTAAGCCAGATAAACCCAAAGATCAGCCCGACGTTGCAAAAGATCGTTCGCATTTGTCTTCAAAAAAAACCTGATCGAAGGTTTCATTCCGCGCACGATCTCGGATTTGCCCTCGAAGCATTGTCAACATCGTCAAACTCTCGGATGGATACCGGTATGGCGATGTCGTTCAGCGACCCGTCTATGCCCGCAAAAAGGGTGAACCGCGAACGCCTTGCCTGGCTTTTCGCAATTGGATTTGCCCTGGTTGCGATTGGTGCCGGTTTTTACGCCTGGAAACTGCGGGGCGGCCAAAATCCACCGCTTGCCTTTCGTCAGTTAAACTTTCGCCGGGAAGCGGTCTTTCAAGCCGCCTTCGCGCCAGATGGCCAGACGGTCGTGTACAGTGCCGCGATTGAGGGCAACACGCCGGAGATCTTTACACTGCATCCCGATTTTCCGGCGCCGCAGTCGATAGGTGTTCGCGGCATGCATCTTCTGGCCGTGTCCTCAAAGGGCGAACTCGCGATTCTTATTGATGCTAAATACGTTTGGCACAGGACTTTCACCGGCACGCTGGCACGAATGCCGATGGTCGGCGGTGCGCCGCGCGAAATACAGGAAAATGTGCGCCAGGCCGCCTGGTCGCCGGACGGATCGCAGCTTGCCATCATTCGTGAGGTCGACGGCAAGGACCGGCTTGAATATCCGATCGGAAAAGTACTCTGCGAAGTCAGCGGCTACATGAGCGATCTGCGTATCTCGCCAAACGGAGAGCGAGTTGCATTTTTTGAGCATCCGCGTAAATGGGACGACAGAGGCTCGGTTAATGTTGTCGATTTGGATGGAAAGAAAACGCTGCTTACAGACGGTTACTGGAGCGAACGCGGACTTGCCTGGTCGCCGGACGGCAGAGAGGTTTTATTTTCCGCAAGTTTCAGCGGCGGAGCTTATACGATTTTTGGGGTGACGTTGGAAGGGACGACCCGAATCGCCAACCAGTCACCGGGAGGGCTTATTCTCCAGGATATTGCTCCGGACGGACGATGGCTGACGAACCGAATTGACTATCGTTACGCGGCAATGGTTCACACGCCCGGTCTGCAGGATGACCGCGATTTGTCCTGGCTGCGAACTTCGCATTCAAAGGTGCTGTCGCAGGACGGACAAATGCTTTTGTTTATGGAAACGTCCATCGGCAATAATTATGCCGTTTGCCTTCGCAAAACCGACGGCTCGCCGTTGGTCCGGTTAGGCGAAGGCACCCCAACGGACTTGTCGCTGGACGGTAAATGGGTGTTGGCTTTCATCTCATCGAAACCGCCCCAGCTTGTCGTTTATCCGACGGGTGCCGGCGAAACGAGGCAGCTTGAACGAGGCAACATCGCGAACTATTCGTCGGCTCAGTGGTTTCGCGATGGCAAGCGTGTAATGTTCGGCGGCAACGAGCCGGACAAAGGTACGCGATTCTTTGTCCAGGACCTCGAAGGCGTCGGGCCTCGGCCGGTAACGCCTGAGGGTACACGCGACGGAAAACTGTCGCCGGACGGAAAACGCGTCTTAGCCCGAAGTGCTGCCGGCAATTACTTTCTTTATCCCGTCGATGGCGGCGACCCGCGACCTGTCGAATGGCTAACAAACACAGACGTAGTGATTCAATGGAGCGCGGACAGCCGCTTCTGGTTCGCCTATAGCGGTTCCGGAATTCCATGCCGCGTCGAACGTGTCAACGTTGAAACCGGTCGCCGTGAACTCTTTAAGGAGATGGCTCCGGCGATTCGAACCGGATTGCTCGCGGTCCGCCCGACCTTTATCACTGATGATGAGCGGTCTTACACATATACGACTTACCAGCAGGTTTCCAGCCTTTTCGTGACAGAAACAGGTAAATGACGCTCGGGCCGCCAAGCGGCGATAAGCGATGTGAGCCGCTTCGGAGACAAAACTTGGCAAAGCCCACGACATGCAATTCCTAAAACGCGGAACCTGTGTGAATATCTGATAATGATATTTTCCGACAAGACCCTTTCTCGAAAACTTGAACGAACTGAAGCCCGCTCAAACGCGGATTTTGTCGAAACACGTGCACGGCTCGATCCCGAAAGCGGTGCAGAGTGGATCGAGGTCGGCGGTGCGTACGCGATGTTCGACGGCGTCGAGTCGCCTTGCACGCAGACCTTTGGCCTTGGGTTGTTCGACGAAATTACCGACCCCGAAATGGTGAAAATTGAGGCTTTCTTTAAAGGTCACACCGCGCCCGTGTTCCATGAGGTTAGTCCGTTGGCTGACGTGTCACTCATGCCTCTGCTCAACGAACGCGGGTATCAGCCGATCGAGCTCACCACCGTAATGTTCCGAACTCTTGATGCAGCGAATCTGAATTTACCGGCCGCGAATCCGCAAATTTCGACGCGAACGATTGCAAATGATGAGGTCGATCTTTGGGCACGAACGGCGGCGAACGGTTGGGCTACCGAGATGGAAGGCCTCGCCGATTGTATGTTTCGATTTTGCCAGATCGGAGCGCAGACTGCCGGTGCTCATCCCTTTTTTGCCGAACTCGACGGAAGGGCGATCTCCACCGGCACGCTTTTCATTTACGACGATGTCTGCATCTTGGCCGGAGCGAGCACTGTCCCCGAAGGCCGAAATAATGGCGCTCAGAGCGCGTTGCTCGATGCCCGTTTACGGCTCGCCCGCGAACGCGGCTGCACTCTGGCGATAATGGGCGCGGCTCCAGGCAGCCAGTCCCAGAAAAACGCACAAAAGAATGGCTTTAATATCGCCTATACTCGTACAAAATGGCAGTTAGCGCGAAAATAGTCGCCGACAACAAATTATCATCTACTTATGAAACGATGCCCTGAATGCAGGCGGGATTATTACGACGACACGCTTCTCTATTGTCTCGACGATGGCAATGCTCTGCTCGAAGGCCCGGCGTCTGCCGATCAACCGGCGACGGCGATCTTGTCAGAACCGCCTGCGGTAGCGGGTGGTTTAACGCGGCCGAGTGAAACGCCAAGCGAATCGCCGACGCGCTCTCTAATTCACACAACCGACCAGACTGCTATCTTTCCTCGCAGAGCGGAGGCGG
>JAYSON010000394.1:0-8270 GCA_043722725.1 Chloracidobacterium sp. | reverse complement strand
AGCGAACACGATGATACTAACACAGCAAATTCGTCGTTTCTGTACGCTGGATTACAAACAGAAATTGTTTGAACAGTTTCGGTGAAGTTCGCATCATACGAGACTATCGAGTGTTGTTCGAAACGATGTTAATCAGCTCCGAAAAAAGGCAGCTACATCGATTAATCGAGAAGCGATTTTGTCGGGAAAAAGTTGTATTCCGCTTTGGGTGCCGACCTCGCACAGACTTTGACTGCGTTTTTCGCATTCTCGACCGAATCGAAAAGCTGAGGGGAATTTTCGAGACCGGCATTTTGCTGATGCTAGCTGACGAAAAAAATCTCCATTTAACATTCGATCAATGTACTCTGGATTACAGAATTCAAAATGACTTACATGCTATGGTTCCGGTAATAGCGCGAAGTCCCTTTTGGAGCGCAGAATATCGGAGCTTGAAATAAATGGCGTATTCTGTTGGATCCGAAGCTTTGGAATTTCTGTTGGTCGATTGTGTTTTGTGTTGCCCGAACAAAAAAAAGGCCGGAATCAAAGTTTAGGATTGCCAACCATCAATTTGATTCCGAGCCCCAGTTGTTTTCACCATGCATACAGCAGCCTGTGTGCATGCCTAGTTAAAACCCGAATAGGCCAAACATTCCATTTCTCTCAGGTTTCGATTTCGTAAATTCTCATAATCTTAGTTCGAAAACCCGAAGAGCAAAGAAAACACTTGTATATCGCTGCATCGCCGAGACCATCTCATGGCCCTGGTTTTTCAACGATTACGTTGAATATGATAGAATCCAGATACTTTTCATACTTATCTAAACTAAAGAATTTTGGGCAAGCCGCAGTCTCGATCTGTTAATAAAAAAAAGCAGAAGTTTACGGCGAACCGATGCGCAAATCCCGATATCTAATTCCCGAGGGAGAATTTCGTCTATGTATAAACCAATCAACGCTCACTTAAAGTCAACATTTCTGATGGCCACGGTAGTGATAGGCTTCGCAATTTTTATGACTAACAACAATGTCCCAGTCACTTTCGCGGAACGTAACTCGGCGAATGCCGCGAACCCGCTGACCGAGAATTGGACCGGGCCGTATGGTGGAATTCCGCCGTTCGACAAAGTCAAGGTCGCTGATTTCAAACCCGCTCTGGAAGAGGCGATGGAACAAAATCTCGGCGAAGCCGTCTTGATCTCGGCAAACAAAGCAGCTCCGACGTTCGAGAACACTATCGCGGAAATGGAACGCAGCGGTCATACGCTTACCCGTATTCAGATCATTTATGGAATTTGGAGCTCGAATATGAGTTCCCCCGAATTTCGTACCGTCGAAAGCGAAATGGACCCGCGGCTGGCCGCATTTTCGGATAAGATCACGCAGAACACCGCCCTTTTCAAACGAATCGAAGCCGTTTACAATTCGCCCGAAAAAGCGAAGCTTACGCCTGAGCAGCAGCGGCTGACATGGCTTTATTACACGAATTTTGTGCGAGCTGGTGCCAAGCTCGACTCCGCTGCAAAAACTCGCCTTTCGGAGATTAATCAGGAGCTGGCAAAGCGGTTCACACGATTCAGCCAAAATCTTTTGTCGGACGAAAACGACCGGTACCTCGAGTTGAAAACCGAGGCTGATTTGGCCGGTTTACCCCAATCTTTGCGAGACTCCGCCGCCGAGCAGATAAAGGAAAGAAAATTGTCGGGCGTCGGCGCGATAGCTAACACACGCTCGTCCATCGATCCGTTTTTGACTTACTCGTCGCGGCGCGATCTTCGCGAAAAAGCATGGCTTCTATTTGTAAACAGAGGTGACAATGGCGACGAACACGACAACAACGGGATCATAAGCGAGATTCTCCAACTTCGGGCCGAACGGGCGAAATTGCTCGGGTTTCCAACACACGCCCATTGGCGGCTGGCGAACAAAATGGCAAAGACCCCTGAACGCACGATGGAATTGATGATGGCGGTGTGGAAACCCGCCGTCGCCCGTGTTCACGAAGAGGTCCGAGACATGCAGGCACTGGCCGACAAGGAAAAAGCCGGTATCAAGATCGAGCCGTGGGATTACCGTTACTATTCGGAAAAGGTTCGCAAAGCAAAGTACGATCTGGATGCGAATGAAGTGAAGCCGTATCTGCAGCTTGAAAAACTTCGCGAAGGTATGTTCTGGGTTGCCGGTGAGCTGTTCAATTTTTCGTTCACGCCGGTTACGAATCTTCCGGTCTATCATCCGGATATTCGCGTTTGGGAAGTAAAGGACAAAACTACCGGAAAGCATGTCGGCCTGTGGTATTTCGATCCGTATGCACGTACCGGCAAGCGTTCCGGTGCATGGATGAATGAATACCGTACACAGGAAAAGATGGACGCCGACATCACCACCATCGTTTCCAACAATGCCAATTTTGTTAAAGGCAAGCCCGGCGAGCCGATCCTTATTTCCTGGGACGACGCCACGACACTCTTCCACGAATTCGGCCACGCGCTCCACGGCCTGTCATCAAACGTAACGTATCCATCGCTTGCGGGAACGAACGTTGCGACCGACTATGTCGAATTCCCCTCGCAACTTCTCGAACATTGGGTTGAGACACCAGAAGTGCTGCAAAAATTTGCCGTGCATTACCAAACCGGAAAACCGATCCCGCAGGAGATGGTCGATAAGATTGAAAAAGCATCGAAGTTCAATCAGGGCTTCGAGACCGTAGAGTATCTCGCAAGCGCCCTCGTCGATATGAAACTGCATCTGGCCGGATCGCAAAAGATCGACCCCGACGCTTTCGAGAAGAAAACGCTTGCCGATCTCGGCATGCCCAGCGAGCTCGTCATGCGTCACCGCACGCCGCAGTTTGGTCACATTTTCTCAAGTGATGGCTATTCGGCCGGCTATTACAGCTATCTCTGGTCGGATGTGGTGAACGCCGATGCATTTGGAGCGTTTACCGAAGCCGGCGGTCCGTATGACAAAAAGGTTGCGGAACGCCTTCGTAAATATATTTTTACAGTTGGAAATACTATCGATCCGGCGGATGGTTATCGAAAATTCCGCGGGCGGGATCCTAAAGTCGAGGCATTGATGCTGAAACGCGGTTTTCCGGTGACCGAAGCAAAGGCGTCGAAATCCGCTAAGAAGTCGAAAACAAAAAAGACAAAGTGAATCTCGATTGTGTTGAATAAAAAATGGGCGATCCTAAAGGGCCGCTCATTTCTATTGTTATTTTCCTTGAATTCCAAGATTCTTCATACGCCTATAAAGATGGCTGCGGTCAACACCCATTTCCTCGGCGGCCTTGCTGACATTACCGTCAAATTCAGCCAGCTTATGCAGGATGAACTCACGTTGATAAGCGTCTGTAGCGTCTTTGAACGAAGGAAACCGGAAAGTCGACGCTGGTATTTCGCCGTTTGAACCAAGTTCGGGCAGGTCCTTAGCCGCGACATTTTGGCTACTGACCATGATAATCACGCGCTCGATCGTATTCTTTAGTTCGCGTACATTACCAAGCCAAATATGGTTCTGCAGAGTCTTAATTGCATCCTCCGCGAACGTCTTCGGTTTTTTCCCGTAATCGTTTGAGAATTTGTTATTGAAATGCTCGACCAGCATCGGAACGTCCTCCAAACGCTCGCGCAGCGGCGGCACCTGGAACGGTATCACGTTCAGCCGGTAGAAAAGATCGCGCCGGAAGTGCCCGTCATCGATCAGGTCTTCCAGACGCTTATTCGTGGCCGAAATCACTCGGACATCGACCCTAACGGACGTATTGCTGCCGACCGGTTCGAACCGCTGCTCTTCTAAAACTCGCAGCATTTTCGCCTGTACTCGGGGCGACATGTCACCGATCTCATCTAAAAAAAGCGACGCCCCATCTGCTGCCTCAAACTTGCCTTTTTTGGCCGAGGTCGCCCCCGAGAACGCACCCTTCGCATGTCCGAAAAGCTCGGATTCCACTAGCTCTTCGGGTATTGCGGCCGAATTTATCTCGACAAACGGAGCCGCTCGCCGTTTCGATTGTGCGTGTATGGCTCGTGCGACAAGTTCCTTGCCCGTGCCGCTTTCACCAGAAATAAGAACGCGTCCGTCCGATGGTGCGACGATGGCGATCTGCTTTCGCAACGCCCGCATCCCGACCGATTCGCCGACCATCACATATTCGTCCGCAAGCTCGCTTTGCAGCTGTTCATTGACCCGTTCAAGCTCACGCTGCCGAAGCGCGTTCTTCACAGTAACGACGATCCTTTCCAGGCTCAACGGCTTTTCGATAAAATCGAAAGCTCCAAGCTTCGTCGATTTTACGGCGGTTTCGATATTGCCGTGGCCGGAGATCATCACGATCGACGATTCGCTGCCATTCTCACGAAGCTGCTTCAGCGTCTCAAGGCCGTCGATACCTTTGCCCAACCAGATGTCTAACAAAATACAGCCAAAATGCTCCCTTTGAGTTATATCGAGACAATCCTCGCCCGTGGCCGCGGTCTGCACTGCGAAACCTTCGTCTTCCAGCACGCTGCGCAGCGTGTCTCGGATGCCAGGTTCGTCATCGACTATAAGGACTGAGTTCTGCATTTAAGCTTGCTAACTGACAATCGGAATCTCAATAATAAACTTCGCGCCCTTTGGCTGATTTGCAACGACTATTATTTTCGCGTTGTGTTCCGTAATGATCCTGCGGACGATAGCAAGGCCGATACCCGTTCCGCGTCCTTTTGTCGAAAAATACGGTTGAAACAGCTTCTGTAAATCACCGAGCGGAATGCCGCTGCCGTTATCCGCTACCTCGGCCAGGATCAGATCTCGCGCGTTCTCATAACGGGTCCGCACCGTGACCGTCTTTTCATCTTGCTCTGCGTCGAAAGCCTCTATGGCGTTTTCTATCAAATTAACAAATACGCGTTTTATTTGTTCGCTGTCTAGCATTGCATCCGGCAAATCCGGGGCAAGATCTTTTTCGATCTGCACATGGTCGGCCCTGTCGTCATAAAGTGTAACGACCTTTTCGATAATCTCATTCAGATTTCCTTTTTCGAGCTGTGCATTCGGAAGGCGTGCAAAACGCGAAAACTCATCTACCATTGATTTCAGTGATTGCACTTCGCGCAGGATCGTATCGGTACCTTCTTTAACAACCTTCGCGGTCTGGTCATAATTTACAATCGTGTAATTTTCAGTACGGCGAGTTAGACCACCCGCTAACGCAGGCGGTTCTGCCACCACGTCTACGTGTCTCCGTGTCTCCGCGTCAACAAATCGTTTCGCTATCCTCTCGGCGGAAAGCTGAATCGGCGTCAGGGGATTCTTTATCTCATGGGCCATTCGTCTGGCCACTTCCTGCCACGCCGATGCCCGCTGAGCAGAAATGAGTTCAGACAGATCTTCGATCACAAGCACCGCACCGCTGTCGTCCAGGAGTGCGGTCGCCGTCAGTGCAACGGGCATATTCGCTTCGCTTTCCAAACTTCCATTTGTATTTTCACACTGCAAAACTGCCTGCTCGGACGCTCGGCCGATACGTTTCGCCCGTGAGATCAGGCGATCCAGTATCAATTTATTCTCGGCACTTATCAGCTTGTCTAGCGTAAATTCCTTGAAGTCAGCGTTTTCGAGCTTAAGAATATTTATCGCCGCCCGATTTATCGTGCTAACTCTGCCATCGGAATCGAAGGAGATCACACCGGTCGGCAACGACTGAAGCACAGTCTCGATATACCGGCGGCCCTCACTCAGTTCGGCGGAATTTTCTTCTAGTTTCGCCGACATCTGATTGAATGTCGTAACCAATAACGCAAGCTCGTCCTCGGCAAAAACATCGACGCGATATGCAAGATTTCCCTGCGCGATCTCGTCCGCACCGACCGCAAGCGCCTTGATCGGCACCGTCAATCCGCGAGCAATATAAAATGCCGTCCACGACGATGCAAATATGAGCAAAAAAGTCAGCACACCCAGCGTTAGAAATCCGATCTGCCGCACAACTATCTGCCTCTCTTTTAGCCGGTCAAGCTCCGTCAGGGAGCTGTCGACCAACTGGCCGATCCCTTTCTCCTCCGCAAGATCGGGTACGATCAAAAGTCGTCGGCCATCGGAAAGTTTGACTACCGCGGCGTCAAATCCTCTCCCATCCTGTAGGCTCGCGTCACCTTCATTTCCGTCCCGAATACCGGCCAGGATGCGATCTAACTCGTTTTTTTTCTCCGCTGGAAGCGGACGCTCGATGCGTTCCAATAGTTTGTTATCTTTTGAGATCAACTCGATCAGCGTCATGTTCCCTGCATCGGCTACCGCCTTCAAATCGACGCTCCGAACGTCGTTTTTCTCCAACATGCTCCCAATCATCTGGGCGGTTTCGTGCAGCTTTTTCGACTGCACCTGTAATGCCTGGCTTTCGACCTCGCGGGCCTTCACTACCACATTCTCCGGTATCTGTGAGAACCAACGCTCTAATGCCCGGTTCATAAACAGGTACGAAAAACCGGCCATTGCAATAATCGGCAGCAGGCTGATCGCGGCAAAATACAGCAGCAGCCTGGTCTTGATTCGAGCTCCGAGTTGAAAAGCCCTTCGTTCGCGCGCAAGTTTAATAATGCTGCGCAGAAAAATGAAGCCGAAAATTACAAATGCTAAGAAGTTCAGTGAGGAAAGTGCGTATAAAAGCAGCGTGTCACTCGCCGAATCTACCGAGAAAGTTCTCCAGAGATTAGACGATTGAAGCAAGATAAGAACGGTGAGAAAAATAAGTACGGAAAGCCCGAGAATCCACGGCGATATTCGATGTCGTTTTTGCAAAGGCTCTTTTTCCACGAACGTAAGTTTAACACAATGCTACATACACTTTCCGGTCGTTGTCAGATGCTGCACGATTCTTTACACTCGTTTTAATTTATGGAACTCAAGTCAATTTTTGTCGACCGGTCGAATATTTTACGCAGCGGCTGGCGATTTGCCATCTTTTTCGTAGGATTTTTTGTGCTCGCCGTCGCGTTAGGCAGGTGTGCTCGAATCTTGCTCGCCGCAGCGGATATTCCGGTCGAAAAGGGGTCGATCTTATCTCTTTTGGTCAACGGCATTTTCACTTTAATCCCCGCTCTGTTGGTCGGCTGGCTCTGTGGAAAGCTTCTCGAAGGACTTCCGTTTCGAGCGCTCGGTGCATGGTTCACAAAATTCTGGCTAAAACACTTCGTACTCGGCCTACTGATCGGTGCGGCGACGATCGGTTTAGCCATATTGATCGCCGTGGCCCTCGGCGGCCTGCGATTTACGCTTAACCCTAATCAGGGAAGCACGGCAATATTGCTCACTTTGGGTGTTTCCCTAGTTGTGTTTGCGGTTGCCGCGGCGTTCGAAGAAGCCTTGTTTCGCGGTTACATACTTCAGACTTTCAATCGTTCCGGCCTTGGTTGGTTGGCGATCATATTGACGTCATCGTTCTTTGGAATCGTCCATATCCGAAATCCGAGCGCGGGCTTTATTTCGACTTTGAACACGATTCTTGCCGGCGTTTGGTTTAGCATCGCATACCTGAAGACACGCGATCTGTGGTTTGTTTGGGGAATGCATTTGGTATGGAATTGGATGCAGGGTGCCGTTTTCGGCATCGAGGTTAGCGGCCTCACCGATATCACAACCGCACCGTTGTTAAAAGAACTCGACAAGGGCCCGACATGGTTGACCGGCGAGAATTACGGCATCGAAGGCAGCATCGCATGTACCGCTGCTCTGATCGTTTCGACGCTCGCCATCCATTTCATTCCGGCCATTCAGCCATCCGAGGAAATGCTGGCTCTAACAACCCCGAGACCACTCCGGGAACTGGCATCAGCCGGACCGTCCCAGACTTCCTGACTCAGTATTGAGCCAGGCCCGTAGCAAATCGGATGCCCTAATCTCAACCAGTTTCGCAAGTGGGACAAGCTAACTGTATGAAAACACGACTATCGGCACATCCGAGTGTGACGCGTGTCCCATGTCCCAGTGTCCCACTCGCGCAATATTCCTGGCAGAATCTCAAGCCATGTATTGTCAAAGACCTCGGGACACAGTGTATCCGGTAGGTCATTGTATTATGTATGATACATATTGTCAATCTCGGTAAGCGGCCGGTAGTGGGTCACTTTGCAACAAATTCTTCGACTGGGCTTTCCTTACGATTACTTGGCTTTCCTTTGCGATCTTTGCGTAATAATTCTTTTTGGGTCATGACTAGTTAAACATCTTATTGTATAAGATAAAGCTAGTAATGACAGATAGTTACAACATATTTAAGCGTTCCCGAATTTCTCGTAAGA
>JAYSON010000393.1:0-5763 GCA_043722725.1 Chloracidobacterium sp. | reverse complement strand
CTGAAACAAGGCCACTATGAATGCGACGACCCCGATTGCGATTGCCACAGTCCAGATGCCGTTCCGTGCCGGGCTGTGCATAATCATCAACCGTAACAGTGCTGTTCCGAGGAATTCCTCGGCGTTTAGACTGAGAGAAACTCGGTCGGCGATTCGCCGACACAAGAACATACCAAATTTTCGATACCGGTCGAGCTATCAGTTAATGGGATGTTCGAGAATATTGACTTTTGGGGGTTTTTAAGAGACGAAAACCTGTAATTTTATCCAAGGCTTATTGAGTTAAGGTTGCGAGGAACAACCCGACCCTGATAAAATCGCCAATGCTCACACCAATATGCGGAACTCGTCCCCGTTGCACCCGCTTCAAAGAGTCATCAAGCGGACTTATGAAGTTCTCATAATACACAGCTTCGGGCTGTGAAATTTATTACACAAAGGAGAAAACATGAAAATTTCTAAGATGGTAATGGCGGTGACCGCGGCTCTGATTTTCGCCGGGGGATCCGCAGTTTATGTAAACTCAAGTTATGCGGGTAATGCCGCTTGCGAAATCGCGGGCAACTGCGGAAAATGTGGCGATGGCTACTGCGCCAAGCAGTGCGGTGAAAATGCCAGGAATTGTCCGAGGGACTGCGGCGTACCATCGGCAAAATAACTTGCGTAACCTTTCACTATCTGAAAAAGCCGAATACCATTCGGCTTTTTCCGTTTATAGTGTTCGAAATGCCCTTTGGTTAAACACTGGGGTTATAGTTTGCCCACTTTGGCGTCTCGTACTTTTGGCTTTTCGAACGAGATACATTTATCCAACGCGACGGACGCTGGCGGATTTGGGCGACGCAAAGAACTCGCATTCCATAGAACGGATTTCATTTTTAATGCCCGGAACCGCGGAAAATAGAAAAGTATCATGCTTAAGAAAATCCGCTTATCCGGCAGTTTAAAAGGGCGTCTATTAAGCCGTTTTATACAATCGATAATTCTCATCCTGCTGCTCATTGTCTTTAACTTTTTTCTTATACATATTGCACCGGGCGATCCGGTAAACTACCTTGCCGGGCAAAGCGGCGACGATCAGTATTTCGCGTTAATCCGTGCCAAATTCGGCCTCGACCAGCCAATTTTGACTCAGCTCCGGGTTTATCTTTCGAGCGTGCTAGGCGGAGATCTCGGCTATTCGCTGAGCCATCAGCAGCCGGTGATCGCCGTTATTCTCGCTCGCCTTCCCGCCACGCTGGCGCTGATCTTCCCGGCGATCTTAATAGCCTCGGTTTCGGGAATTCTGTTGGGAGTGGAGTCCGCTCGAAGACAAAATTCGCTTTTTGATCGAGCTGTTAATGTTTTTGCTCTGCTCGGCCACTCGCTGCCTTCTTTTTCCATCGGGCTGTTGCTGTTGCTTTTCTTTTCCCTCCAATTGAGACTCTTTCCGGCACAGGGAATGACTTCCGCCAGCAGCGATCTGACGGGATTTGCCTACCTGAGTGATTTTATTTTGCATCTGACGCTGCCATGTCTGACCCTGGTAATTGTACAGTTAGCGCAAATCCTACGGCTTACGCGCACCGAGATGTTAAACGTGCTTGATGAAAATTACATCACCGCGGCCCGTGCGAAAGGCCTCGGCGAAAAACGTATCCTCTACACTCACGCATTGCGCGGAGCTCTGATTCCCGTCGTGACCGTTATCGGAAGCGATCTCGGAATGCTACTCAGCGGCGCCGTTCTGGTCGAAACGGTATTTGGATATCCTGGACTCGGGCGGCTGATGCTAGAGGCGATCGCGGCACGCGATTATCCGGTTTTGCTGGGCCTTTTGGTAATGACATCCGCTGGTGTTTTGCTGGTTAATTTTGTCACCGACACTTTTTATCCGACGCTCGATCCGCGTATCGCATAATCATGGCAATTCTCGACATATTCGGTACGCAAAACCCGCTCTGGACGTCCACATTTCGGCGCATGTTGACGCGCGACAGGCTGGCCGCCATTTCAATTATTGTGCTGGGAGTATTCTTGTTCGCCGCAGTTTTTGCCGATATCATCGCGCCTTTCGATCCGTTAAAAACTTCGAGCGATACGTTTCAGTATCCGTCGATGCATTTCCTGTTCGGCACCGACGATCTAGGTAGAGATGTCTTGAGCGGCGTTATTTACGGCGCACGGACATCGATTCTGTTCGC
This sequence comes from Chloracidobacterium sp., assembly GCA_043722725.1. GTDB lineage: Bacteria > Acidobacteriota > Blastocatellia > Pyrinomonadales > Pyrinomonadaceae > OLB17. The sequence goes on along the minus strand of JAYSON010000393.1, from coordinate 3,580 downwards.
CGTCTTTGTTTCTATCATAAGCGGCTTGATTGGTTTACTGGTCGGCGCAACGGCTGCGTATGCCGGGGGTTTTGTGGACGACGTGCTTATGAGGCTAACGGAATTTGTCCTCATCCCGCCCAGATTTTTTCTCGCGTTGGTTGTGGCCGCGCTGTTTGGAACGTCTTTTTTCTATCTCGTAATTATTTTGAGTCTCACATACTGGACGACAATGGCCCGGCTGGTTCGTGCGGAGGTGCTCTCGTTGAAGGAACGAAGCTTTGTCGAGGCCGCAAAGGCCACCGGCTTAACTTCATCGAAAATTCTCATGTTTCACATTCTGCCAAATGCGTTTCCGGTAATAATTACCCAGATGATGCTGACGGTCGGCAGCGTTATCCTGCTCCAGGCGGCACTCGATTTTATCGGCATCGGTGACGCCGACCGCATAAGCTGGGGTGCAATGCTTCATAACGGCCAGCATTTCATACGCGACGGCTGGTGGATGGTTGTCTTTCCGAGCATCGCACTCGCCCTTTTGGTTCTGGCCTTAAACATCCTCGGAGATGCCCTTAATATGGCGTTCAATCCGAAAGCCCGCAAGATTTTCTAAGCCGCTTACCCGACAAACAAAGCGGGGTTCTAACACTGGCTCACTCTTCTTCGCCAGAGAAGTACCCCGACGACTATCAACAGAAGCGCGATAAAACCGGCTATCAAGTAAATGCTCCGCTCCCCGCTCGATCTTGGATAAACGTAGTTTGTCCGGCCGCCGCTCCACCAAGCATCTTGCGCGAAATAGATATTTGACTTTGCGCTCCACTGGTACATTCCAGACAGCGAGCTTTTGTAGGCCGCGCCTGAATGCGGTTCGTACAGCCATAGATACGGTACATCTTTGACAAGAATTTCTTGAGCTTCGAAGTAATAAGCGGCGCGTTTTTGCTTGTCCGTTTCGGAGGCGGCCAGTTCGAACAGCTCATCCACACGAGGGTTGCGATAGCTCGCTCCGTTTGAAAAAGGAATAGCACCGATATTGCCCGAAATAACTGTTCTTTTGACGCCGATGTCGGGGTCGGGGCCATTTTCGAATGACGCGAATCCAAGATCGAAATCCTTTTTAACGTAAACCGCATCAACCGCCGAGCTAAATTCCATCAATTGCAGATCAAGCTCGATACCGGTTTCGCGCAGTTGATCCCTCAGAACCTCGACGACTTTGGCATAGCTTTGGGCATAAACATATTTCAGGCGAAACCTCACTCCGTCCGGGCCGCACATGTATCCGGCTTCATCGAGCATCTGATTGGCAAGCGACAAATTCCGTTCATACTTCTGGACATTCGGGTTGTATGCCCACTTTAGAGCGCTCGAGATCGGCCCGGTGGCGACCGTTGCTCGCCCGAAAGCGACTTTGTCCACAATATAATTCTTGTCGATCGCGTATGCCATTGCCTGCCTCACGCGAATGTCGGAGAGCGGTGCACGGGTTGTGTTTAGTACAACCGTCTCTACTGTTGCGTAGCCCTCTCGCCCCTTCTCGGTAACCGTGACATCGGGCGTTTTTTGCAGACGCTCAATATCCAGCGGCGTCGGGTTCAAAAAATAATCGATCTCGCCGTTTTCAAAGGCAATCGCCGCCGTGGCACTGCTCGGTGTCACTTTGTAAACGATGCGGTCAAGATATGGCTTTCCCGTCTTAAAATATTTTTCGTTTCTGACGAGCATTATACGGTCGCCTTTTGCCCATTCCTGAAGCTTAAAAGGCCCGCTTCCCACGGGTTCTATGTTGTGCAGATTTGTCAGCGGATCGGTGTTTTCATATAGATGTTTCGACAGGACCGGCGCGTTTGTGACGTCGATCAATTGGAGAAAAGCGGCATACGGGCGAGCGAATTCAAAGACCACGGTGTGAGCGTCCGGCGTCAAAATGCGAACAAGGTTTTCACCGATCGAAGCGCGGGTGCGCGAGTGGTATTTCAACAACATCTCATCGAATGTAAAACGCACGTCCTCCGAGGTCAGCGGGACGCCGTCGTGGAATTCCGCATTTTTCGCAAGATGAAATGTATAGATCCTTCCGTCGGGGGAAATATCCCAGCTTTCGGCTAGATCGGGAACGGGATTCAGATCAAAATCCTGTGCGACCAACCCGCTGAAAATCGAGCCGCAGATCAGATGGACACCGCCTTGAGTCGTGATTGCCGGATTAAGGCCGCCGGGATCACCGCTGACCGCCACTACGACACTGCCGCCGTATTGCGGTTCATCGCCAAAAATAGGGGCAAAGAGAATCACGATCGTTAAGAATGCGGCAGCCGTGTATATAAAATTTCGGATCATCGTTTGTTGAAAAGCGGTCAGTATAACAATACTCCGCTGATAAAGCAGCTATGATTATTTCGCATTTGTTTTAGCAAATATATGCTAAATTGTTACAACCATGAAACCCATTAGAAATTACGTTCGTGCCGAATCGTATCTGCTGTTAGTTTATTGTGTATTTTTAGTGATTTTGGGGGCCGGTTGTTCCCAAAATTCCAGGCAGGATTTTCCGAAACTCAGCATTGGCAGTCCGGTTACAAAATCCATAGTAAATCAAGAGCTTCATTCCTACACCGTCGATTTGGAAAAGGGTACGTACCTTGGCTTGTCGGTTGAACAGAAAGACGTGGACGTTATTACCGAAGTGACTGGGCCCGCCGGAAATAAATTGGGGGAATTCGATACTCCCACGAGCGGGCGTGGAGCTGAACGGATCAGAATAGGTGCTGAGATTACCGGCGAATATCGTATCGATATATACACACTTTCTGAAAGTGCGGAACCCGGCGAGTATAAATTGGAGATAATGGCGTTTCGACCGCTGACTGACCGGGACCAACGGGTGCTCTCCGCCGTACGTTTCAACCAGGAGGCAGATCGCCTCCGCGCAAACGCCGATACCAGAACGGACTCTATTGCGATTTACGAAAAAGCGCTTCAAATATGGCGTGAACTCGACGAACCGGCAGAAGAAGCAAACACCTTGCGTGCGATGGGTTTTGCATTTCAGAGGTCGGACAAGCTCGAAAAAGCGAAAGAACATTTCGGCAAGGCCCTGGAAATTTGGGAACGGATAGGTGATTTACGTTCGGCGGCTTTTACGCACATCATTTTTGGCGTCATAAGCAAAAAGCAAAACGATCTCAACAATGGCCTCGAACACGACCTGATGGCGCAGCCGCTTTGGCAAAAAGCCGACGACATGCCCGAATACACGCAGAATCTCGTGCGTATCGGAAACGACTACATAAAGCTGCAAAACAACGCGGAAGCACTCGGCTACTTTCAGAAAGCCCTCGATTACAGTCAACGCATGGGACGCAAATCCATTGAGGCCTATGTCATGAGCGAATGCGGAAACGCACAAGCTACCTTTGGAAACAAAGCGGCCGCATTAAATTTCTATCGGCAATCGCTCGAAATATGGAAAAGTCTAAAGCAGGACAAAGCGGCGGCCGGCATCGAGGAAAAGATTGCTAAGCTGTCGGCGGGTTAGCAGCGGAAAGCTCATTTATAAGCGATAGAATTTCCTTCACAGCCAACGGCACTGCACGTT
>JAYSON010000392.1:0-3960 GCA_043722725.1 Chloracidobacterium sp. | reverse complement strand
GGGCTTGAATTCGTAAGTCGTGACAACCGGTCCCGGACAGATGTTGACCACCTTGCCGGCGACATTAAACTCACTCGTTTTTGCCGAAAGCTCGTTTGCGATCTCCCGCAATTCGGCCTCTTTCTGCTCGATCCGCGGAGCAGCAGGCGTCAGAAAATCCGTACGCGGCAAGGTATATCCATCGTAGCTCGCCGGTTTTTTCGGCAGCAGAAGCTTCTCCTCGGCGGGTTCGAGGTCAGGCACATCGGCAGCGTCGAGCTCCGTAGTAGTGGGGACGGGTTTTATCGGAATCGCTAGTATGTCGCTATTCAGATCGCTTGGTTCGTCGCCGGAGATGTCGGTCTCGGTGGGTTTTCCGGCTCCGATAATGGTCGGGAGCGACGGCTCCTCTGCGGCACCATAATCCCGATTTTCCGCCGCGCGATCCCGAACGGTCACAAAAGGATTCGAGACGGATGTTCCGGCAGCAGCGCTTTTCGCTATCTCCAACACGCCTTCGGATGTGTCGCCGATAGAAATTGTTGGCGGTTCGGGCAGCGATTTTTCCTCGCGGGCCTCGCGGCGTTTCTCCTGCCGCTCCTTTGCAAGATTTATCTGCTCGCTTCGATCACCAAGCCGTTTTGCCCGCCATTCGCGGTAGTGGACCATGACGTTTTCCCGCGCCATTTCGAAATTGCCGAGGAAGCCCGCAAATGAAACGTTTGTAATAAATAGCGTGGACGCGACTAACATCGTTGACATCAAGATGCCCGCACCGATCTTGCTCAGTAGATAAACCGAATAGTACGAAAAAGCGGCCCCGACAAGACCGCCGTGCCACCCGATCAAGCTGGCCAGACCCGAAATCGCGACAACAAACACCACAAAACCGACCGAGCGGCTAATACGTGGCCGCAGGCTTTCGGATTGAAAGACACGCCACGCTATCAATGCCAACAGGGCTGGAAAAAGATATGCGGTGATCCCAACGAACGTCATCAGCAATTCCGCGAAGTTTGCCCCGACGACGCCGATCCAGTTTTGGACTTTTTGTGAAGACGCGGTGTTGAACGTCGGGTCGCTCTGATTGAATGAAACAAGACAGAGAAAAACCAAAACAGCAAACGCTAGTAGCACCACGGCCAATATCTCGTTTGCCCGCGAGTGGTTCTTTTTTCCGCTGACGCGTTTTTTGAGCAGCGTCGCACCGTCGGCGAGGCAAAAATTCAAGCCATCGTCGTTGTACGTTTCCTTACATGTCGGGCAAATCTTCATCTAAACGAAACATTACCAATTATCAAGGGCAAATTCTACATTGATTGTTCGTAAGGGGCCTTTCAAAGACTAATTTAGAATTGGAAATGTGTAATTGAGAATTTGTTAGAGCTACCGGTTTCAATCTTCGTCTGAATTGAAAGCTTTTCCTGTTTTCTTGAATAGAAGGAATTCGTTGATAAACTCGTCTATCTCCCCATCCAATACCGCCTCAACGTTTGTCTGCTCGTATTTTGTTCGCGTGTCTTTAACCAATCGGTAGGGATGCAGGACGTAATTTCGAATCTGCGAGCCGAAGGAGATGTCCTGTTTAGTAGCCTCAAGTTCAGCGGCACCTTCACGACGTTTTTCGATCTCAAGCTCGTAAAGCTTCGAACGCAGCACCTGCATCGCCACCGCTTTATTTTGTAACTGCGACCGCTGGTTCTGACATGTCACAACCGTGTTCGTCGGCAAATGCGTGATGCGAACAGCACTGTCTGTGACATTTACGTGCTGGCCGCCCGCCCCCGATGAGCGATAGGTATCAATCCGCAGATCCTTCTCTTCAATAATTACCTCAATATTTTCATCGATCTCCGGTGAGACGAACATTGATGCGAACGATGTCTCGCGGCTGCCGCCAGAGTTGAAAGGCGAGATGCGAACCAATCTATGCACGCCGGCTTCAGTCGAAAGCAGCCCGTAAGCGTAATCGCCTTCGACGCGAAACGTTGCCGATTTGATACCTGCTTCACCTCCCGACTGCTCGTCAAGAATCTCAACCTTAAATCCCTTGCGCTCCGCCCAACGCAGATACATTCTAAGAAGCATCTGTGCAAAGTCCTGTGCATCCGTTCCGCCGGCACCCGCTTGTATCGAGCAGATGGCGTTGTTGGTGTCGGTTTCACCCGAAAGCAAGCTCTGCGTTTGAGCATCGGCGACTTGTTTGTCGAGCTTTGTGATAAGCGCTTCGAGTTCTTTTGCCGAATCAGCATCTTCCGCGGCAAATTCAAACAGCACCTCGGCATCCGAAACGCCGGTTTCAAATTCCGCCTGCTGCTTCAATGCCCTTTCAATACGGCTCCGCTGCTGGACAATCTTTTGGGCTTTTTCCTGATCGCCCCAGAATCCCGGCTCTGATATTACTTTCTCCGAACTTTCAAGCTCTGCTTGTTTGGCTGGAGCGTCAAAGAAACCTCCCAAGTTGTGTAACTTTATCTTTTATGTCGTCGTGTTTTGTTTGTAGTTCTGTAAGTTCCATCTATTTAAAAGGTCAAAAATATATTATTTTATCGAAATTTCCGGCGACGAAGTTTTATCTAACCCTGCACGAAGAATCTGAAAAGCTCTTTCAAAGATATAGCCGATGGCGAAACCAACAACTGCTCCCCAGAAAATTAGCCCTAAAACCTCAAACCCAAACTTATATCGTGCCGTCAACCCTGTGTATCCATCAAAGTTCCTCCCCCTCATATTTTCCCCGGAATACGAACTAAATAGAAATGCGATCTCGAAGAACAACCAATAAACGAGCGGGCATAAAACCACGGGAATCAGCACAATGAACCGACGACGCAGCCCTTTTGAAATCAACGTCGCGACAATAGCCAGCGGGAGCGCCGTATAGATTCCCAATTTTCCGATCCATTCATAAAAGCTAGCGGGCGGCATGTTCATCATCTTAAACGGATACGAATGAACAAGCGTGTTGTGCAAAATCATTGACTGTCCAATCGCACCGCCGATGCCCACGGCGGCACAAATGATAAACGTAATCCAATCGGAGTGCTTTCTCTGCATTGTCGGTTAGGTTGAAGTGTTCTCTCCGATCCACAAACGGTTGCCATCCGGATCATCGAGCCGAAACTCGGTCAGGCCGTAAAACGTGACTTCCAGGTCGGGAATTTCAATCCCGTTCTCTCGCACCTGTCGGTGATATTCCACTATGCCCTCGGGATAAAGATAAATAACACCCTGGCGTGGCGTGGGCGGATGAAGGTTGATCGATTGATCCACCATCAAGCGACACTCGTCAAAGCAGAGCATTGCCCAACGCCAATCATCATTTCGTTTCTCGACGCTGAATCCCAGCTTCTGATAGAACTCGATGCTCGCGGAAATGCTCTTCACGGGCAGCATCGGTATGAGACGATCCATTTTCATTGGGCAATCTCCAGTCCCGTGTTCTTACGCCTAACTGATAACTTCAGATGTAACGGAATGTCTCCGATTAAGGAAGGCGAAGGCAAGCAATCCTAATGTGACAAGAGAACACACCCACGCAAACCAATCGCCGTACCGCACATAGAACGTCTGCTTTCCGTCCGATTTCGACACTGACCAGACTCGCGTGTCTTCGGTGTACGGTACCGCCGCATCCAGTACCTCGCCGCGTTCGTTGATATAGGCGGTGATGCCCACGTTCGTTACGCGAAGCACCGGACGGTTTGTCTCGACCGCGCGGAACACGGCGTTTGCAAGATGCTGCCTCAAAACGGGAGTCGGGCCAAGGTAGCCGTCGTTCGTCATTTCTATCAGCACATCCGCGCCGTTTCGGACGTATTCACGTGAAAGCTGCCCGAAATGCGATTCGAAACATATCATCACGCCCGCTTTCGCATCACCTAACGGAAAGAGATCATACTCGTTTCCGTAAGAAAAGCTTCCAACAAGGGCAGGCACAAGACCTTGCAGCGGAGCGGGCACGGATTCACCAAATGGCAC
>JAYSON010000391.1:0-3129 GCA_043722725.1 Chloracidobacterium sp. | reverse complement strand
ATCCTTTAACCCTATCGTCACTCTGAATTGGCCGTCGGAGGAACAGCTCTATTTTCAAACGGCTTATGTAAAACGTATGAAGAACGAGGCTGACAGCGTTATGAGTTTTCCGCGTTGGCATCGCCTGATATTGACGCCTCAAGCGACTGTCTTAAACAAATAAACATTATGAGCTACCAAACAATTGCAGAGATCTACTCCTCAAATGACCATATTCGCGAGAAGCTCCGAGGAACACTCGCCAACCTGACCGACGAGCAGGGCTCGTCCTTGCCTGATGGAGAAAAATGGACCGTGGCTCAGGTCGTTGAACATGTTTCGATGGTTGAAAATGGAATGTCGAGGATATGTTCCAAGCTGTTGTCCAGTGCAAAGGCCGACGGTCAACTTTCGGACGGCACCGTCAGGATCTCAGATGGATTTGTCGAAAAGAGCGCCGAGGTCGGAACCATGAGACTGGAAGCCCCCGAAATAGTGCTTCCTTCGCATGGAAAGACAATTGCGGAATCGTTGGCGGCAATGGATGACAACCGCAATAAGTTAAATGAATTGCGGCCTCTTTTCGAAGAATACGACTGCAATACCCAAAAATTTCCGCATCCATTCTTTGGCGATCTGTCTGCGGGAGAGTGGCTCTTATTGTTAGGTGGCCACGCGGCGAGACACCTGAAACAAATTAGGATTTTGCTTGAAAAAGTCGCTTGAACTATTTGGGTTTCGGCGAAATCTCACGTATTGCTGAGCCCTTTACTTTGCCTTGTGATAAGATTTTCTTTTCGTATCTATAAGTAAAGTTGAACGCAAAATGTACCGGGAATTTTTATGGACAGGTTTTTGATTCGCGGCGGTGCGGCGCTCAAAGGAAAGATCGAGATTAGCGGCGCAAAGAACTCGGCGTTGCCGTGTCTGGCAGCCACTCTTTTAACACCTGAAACCGTAACACTCCATAACGTTCCTTATGTAAAAGACCTGATCACTCAACGCCGTCTGCTCGAAGACCTAGGTGCCACGGTGCTTACACCTGAGCTTCGTACGCACAAAATAACCGCAAAGAACATTGATACATTCGAGGCTCCATACGAACTTGTAAAAACGATGCGTGCGAGCGTTCTAGCTCTCGGGCCGCTTCTCGCTCGGTTCGGCCAGGCGAAGGTCAGTTTGCCCGGCGGTTGTGCGATTGGAACTAGACCGATCGACCTTCACCTGAAGGCTTTCGAGCAGCTCGGTGCGGTGGTTTCGCTTGAATCGGGCGACGTAGTTGCGCGTACACCGCGGGGAAGGCTGGTTGGCGCCGAGATAGAGTTTGAAAAAGTTACCGTTACGGGGACTGAAAACGTAATGATGGCCGCGGCACTTGCTGAGGGCAAAACAATCATACGCAACTCGGCATGTGAGCCTGAGATCGAAGATCTGGCTGAGCTGTTGAACCGAATGGGAGCGCGGATCAAGGGTGCGGGAAGTCCGACAATGGAGATCGACGGTGTCGAAGGGCTCGGGGGTGCTGAGCACACAATCATCCCAGATAGGATCGAGACAGGAACATTCATCGTCGCGGCGGCGATAACGCAGGGTGAAATCGAGATAAAGCGATGCAATCCGGAACATCTTCGTGCTGTCATCGCGAAATTGCGGGAAACGGGTGTTGAGATAGAAGAACTCAATCAAAGTACGCTTTCAGTAAGGCAATCGGCCGGGGGTTTAAGGGCGAAGGACGTAACGACCCAGCCGCATCCGCTTTTTCCGACCGATATGCAGGCTCAGTACATGGCGCTGATGACACAGGCCGAGGGAGATTCGGTCGTCACTGAAACTATTTTCGAAAATCGATTTATGCATGCTGCAGAATTAGTTCGGATGGGTGCCAACATTCAAATTGCGGGTAACAAAGCCGCCGTTCACGGCCGAACACCGCTTACAGGCGCACGAATTCTTGCATCGGACCTACGTGCTTCCGCATCATTAGTTTTGGCGGCGCTTTGTGCCTCGGGCGAAACTCTCATCGATCGCGTTTATCACATCGATCGCGGCTATGAAACGATCGTTCAAAAGTTGAGTTCGATTGGTGCAAACATTGAAAGAATCACCGACGATTTGGCTGCAAGCGTGGATGGAAAAGCATCGTAACGCATTTCGACGAATCTCCACTTGATTAACAATCTGTCGCATCTATGATTTAATTAAGCTGTAGGAATATGAGCGAGCAGAATTGTATTTTTTGCAGGATAACTTCGGGCGAGATCCCTTCGAGCCGGGTTTTCGAAGACGACGTTTGCATTGCGTTTAACGACATTTCGCCTCAGGCTCCTACGCACGTCCTCATAATTCCCCGCGAGCATTTCGATTCGCTCGACACAGCGAAACAGTTACATAAGGAAACTCTCGGACATTTGTTATTAACAGCCGCTTATATCGCTCGTAAGAAAGCGATCGCAGAAGATGGTTATCGCGTTGTTATCAATACCAATGCCGACGGCGGTCAGACAGTGTTTCACACACATGTCCATCTTCTCGGAGGCCGTCCGTTTATCTTCCCTCCGGGTTAGTCTCCGAATAACAAATTATTTGACGGTTAATATGAGATTGTTTTTCTTTGTTTCGATTGTTTGTTCGATTCTGCTTGCCCAGATCGGCTGTTCGGGCGATAAGACTGAGGCCGATGGAAATGCCGTTCAGGTGGAGAATATTGAATCGAACAGTTCGTCGGCGCCAACCGGCCCGACCACATTTGAATCAGCAGACGGGGCGCTCGCAGAAGGAAATCGGCTTTTCGATAACGGAGAAACTGTAAAGGCGATAGAAGTACTCTTGGAGGCCGTAAAGCTCGATCCTGACCTTGCCGAAGCTCACTTTAAGCTTGGCATTGCCTATGCACTGATCGAAGCACAAGACAACGAGTTGACCGAACCGGTCCAAACGCCGAGCCCGAATCCGAAGGACAAGAAACCGAAGGAAGTAAAGACGAATTCGGAGAAGGCATTTGAAAACGCCGTGACCGCATACAAGAAGATCCTCGCGGTAAATAAGGACGACGATGCAGCGCATTTCAATCTCGGGCTTGCCTACAATAAACTGAGCGAAGACGAAGACGCCGCAAGATCAATTCGCGAAGCGGTTAGGCTAAAGCCCGAA
>JAYSON010000390.1:0-9022 GCA_043722725.1 Chloracidobacterium sp. | reverse complement strand
GTCCTTTAATCCGGAAACTTCCGCCTTTTTCGCCTCGGCCTCTTCCATTTTACCGGCCTGCATCAAAGCCCCGATCTCTTTACTAGCCGAGTTCCGCGTCTGATTGATCCTGTCGCCCTCGCCAATAACACGCCGCCGCTCCGCATCAAGCTCGACAAACGTATCTAAGCTCTCCGCCGGGAAATTGCGGTTTATCAGGGCCGTGCGAACATTCTCCAGATTTTCTCTTACAAGATGCAGGTCTAACATTATTTCTATTTGGCTTTAGCCGCTATCATCTCGACTGCTTTTTCTATCCTCTTAATTCTCGTCGCTTCCTCTTTCGCCTCTTCAATCGCCCGCGCGTGTTCCTTCTTGTGCGTATAGCTCAGTTTTTCCCACGCATCGGAAAGTCCTGCCGTTTTAATCGCTTCGGCAAGATCGGCCGGCATCTCGACAGTTCGCGGCGTATCGTCCAACTCGATCGTAACTACAATGTTATCACCCGCGGCGATTCCCGCTTCTTCTCGAAATACCTTCGGGATTCCGAGCATGTATTTGCCGCCCATTCGCACTATGGACCCGCGATATACCGCGCCGTTTATTTCCGCTTTTACCGGAACACGCTTCGCACCGAAAACTTTTTCGACGTCGAACGGAATGGTGATACCGGTCGCGTCGAGCTTCTCGTGCTTCTCCAAAACCACTTCGATTGTTTGTTTCTCGGCCATTTTTAACCTAAAATTTGCGAACAGGCCGAAACGCGAGTGTAAACGAGCGTGCAAACTCGATCGCGTGATGAGGCACGCTCCTTAACAGTCACGTTTCGGCCTGTTCGAATGAATTTAGCAAACTTGGTTATGTCAAACAAAGTTCGTAAAGCTGTTTTCCCCGCCGCCGGGCTTGGTACGCGGTTTCTGCCGGCGACAAAGGCATCGCCGAAGGAAATGCTACCGCTTGTCGATAAACCGCTGATCCAATACGCGATCGAGGAAGCGGTCGCCAGTGGCATCGAGTCTATCCTGATTATCACCGGCCGCGACAAAAGTGCAATTGAGAACCATTTTGACATCTCCTTCGAGCTGGAACAGCTTCTCAAAGACAAGGGCAGAGACGATATGTTCGAGGTTGTTCGCGCCATCTCTGAGCTTGCAAAGATCAGTTATACGCGGCAAAAACAGGCTCTCGGCCTTGGGCACGCCATCTATCAGGCAAAGGATTTCGCCGGCGGCGAGCCGTTCGCCGCACTGCTTGCCGACGATATTGTCGATGCCGATAAACCGGCGTTGCTGCAAATGATCGAGGTTTTCGAAAAATACAACGCTCCCGTCATTGCGACTATGCAGATCGAGGGCGAGGCGATTTCCCGCTTTGGCGTCATCGATGCCGATGAGGTCGAACCGAACGTTTTCCGCATCAAGGACATGGTCGAAAAGCCCGCCTATGCCAACGCTCCGTCCGATCTCGCCATAATCGGCCGCTATGTCTTCACGCCCGATATTTTCGATGCCATCGAGCGAACACCGCCCGGTTCCGGCGGCGAAATACAGATCACGGACGCGATGCGGCTTCTGCTAAAAGACCGCCCGTTCTACGCCGTCAAGCTCGAAGGCACGCGCCACGACGCCGGCGACAAGCTCGGATTTTTGATCGCAACCGTCGAATTCGCATTAAAACGTGACGACCTCGGCGATGATTTTCGCTCATATCTAAGGTCGCTAAAACTCTAGATCAATTCCTCTCTATCGTCGAGTCCAGACTTCTTAGGGGCGACCTCGCGATCAAGACAATCTGTAAAATTATCAAAGCGGCCACGCAGGCCAGAAGCGAAAACATTCCAGCCTTGAGAGTACCCAACCGGTCCGATAAAAAGCCGATCAGCCAGGTGATCGACGTTGCACCCAAGGTGCCGCAAATAAAAAATGGCGTCGCCCTCCGCCTCGCCGTCGGCCCAAAGGTTCGCGTAAACCTAGACAAATTGGTCGGAAACACGGACGATGTGCCGAACCCGGCGACCGCCGCACCAATACCCAGCCACAACAAATTACCGGCAGAAAGTATCAATAGCATCCCCGCGAGCATTATTGCGAGGTCTAGCAGCAACACTTGTTCCTCCCGCAAAAACCGGAAGATGACGGGGGCCACGCCGCGGCCGACGACGAAGAACAAAAAATACAAAAACGTCGGCGAAAGCAGTTGCAACACTGGCTCGCCGTGCAACCTGTCGGCGTAGGTCGTGAGCCATCCGCCCATCCCGCTTTCGAACCCGACGTGAATAAAATTAAAAAGCGCGATCATCCACGCCAGCGGCAGCGTCCATATCGGCAGGAGAACCGGTTCCGAAACGGCTGGGTCTGAAACGCTAGCCGCAGGTATCTCATTCCGCGAAAAAGCGACCATAACGGCGCTCACCAAAAGCGGCGCGGCGAGAATCAGCGTCAGCGGCAAAATGTTCGAGCCAAAGGTCGTCAGATCAACAAATGGCTTGCAAACAATTGCCCCGACGCCCCAGCAAAAATTCAGCACACTCAGCGCCGAGGCGGATCTTAACGGGTTCATTTCCAGGATGAGCATGTTGACCGAAGGAAGCGTCAGCCCAATGCCAAACCCGTTCAGTGTCAATCCGAGCAGACAAACCCAGAAAACGCCCGCGTTCATTAGAACGATTCCCGTCGCCATCGCCGCACAGCCGATGATCGTCGCCAAAACGAAGTTGTTCCGGCGGCCGAACCAATTCGTAAATAGCGTTCCGGCCAGGGACCCGGCAAATTGGGCCGGAAAAAAATAACCCGCTTGAAGGTCGCTGAGCGCAAAGTATCCTGATAGGATCGGCAATACCTGACCGATCAGCACCGTTGCGATCCCCGAAAGGAAAAACACCACGTGCAGAAGGACTTTTAATCGGCGATTATCGGAAGTGTGTGTCAATTTGAATAGCTACTGGATCCTGAAATTCTCCATCGGCTTTATTCGGCTCGCGACAAACGCCGGATAGAATGTTGCGATCAGACAAAGCCCGAATGATACCGAAGCGATAATTAGAACGTCGCCGACCGCCGGCCGCAGCGGAACGTAGGCTATCGAGTAAACCTCCGCCGGTAAACTTATCAGCCGCGTGGCATTTACCGCCCAACACGTAAATAACCCAAGTATCGTACCTCCAAGAATACCTATTGTGCCGAGCAGCAACCCTTCGAGCACAAACATAAGTACGAGGCTTTTGGCTTTCGCTCCGCAGGTTCGCAAGACCGCAATATCAGATCGCCGTTCGTTTACGAGCAGTGCAAGCGTGGTCGTAATATTGAGTACCGCTATCAGTATAATCAGCGAAATGATCGAGAACGCAACCTTCTTTTCCAGGCTGAGAGCAGCAAAAAGCGGCCTGTTCGCCTCCTGCCAATCGACAATGCGAAATCCGCAGCCTACCTTCTCGCGGACCAGCCGTGCTGTCTCGTCCGAACTATAAATATCCTTTACGGTTATATTTAACGATCTCGGCGTAAATTGCTCATCACCGTAAATCTCTGCAAAATCTGCGGCCGATATGCGAATGGTTGTCGAATCGTAATCGAATAGCCCCGTCTTAAAAATCTCTACGACTTTCACCCGCGACCGCCGCATTTCGACCCCATTTCGCAAAACAACTATTTCGGCCTCGCTGCCGGAATGTAATTCGGAACGTTTGGCCAATTCACCTCCCACTGAGACCCCGACAACGCTGTCATCGCGATCCGCCGCCGACAAGTCGAACGTATGCAAAACAGCTTGATTGCTGAACGCCGAGCCAACGAGGAAAATGCTTTCGGATGCGGCGCCGGACACGTTTTCCACATTTTTGACCGATTTGATTTCATCAGTAAGCCGCCGCCAGGTGTCGATCTCCGCTCCATCATCGCGAAACACCGTAACATGAGGCGCATTTGCCAGTAATTTGTCCTGCATCTCGCCCAGAAAGCCACGCGCCAGCGCTTGGGCAATTATCAGGCTCGCGACACTCGCGACAAGCCCGGCAACCGCAACTGCCGAGGTAAATTTAACAAGGCTCCGCCGCCGGGAAGATAAAAACCGCGAAACAAGTTTCAATTCAAGAAGCACGGCTCAATTGTAATTGTTAAACCCGATAATGTTAACTGTGCCCGTCATTCGCAAAAAGATCGCCGATTAGCTAAAATTTTTAGATCCGAAGGGATTTTGCCCTCCCGTGAGGGCCGAGGTAAAAGCGGGATGTCGCTATCAAGCATTGAGGACGCCGTCCAAGATATTCGCAACGGCAAAATGATCATCATCGTTGACGACGAGGATCGGGAGAACGAAGGCGATCTTGTCTGCGCCGCGGAGAAGGTAACAGCTGAAATAATTAACTTTATGGCGGTTCACGGTCGCGGCCTGATCTGCATGCCGTTGACCGAACAACGGTGCGATGAGCTGCATTTGCATCCCCAGACAAGTGAAAACACTTCGAGCATGGGTACAGCTTTTACGATCTCAATTGAAGCACGAGAAGGAGTTACGACCGGAATTTCCGCAGCCGACCGTGCGCGGACGATCTTGACGGCCGTCGATCCAAATTCGAAAGCGTCGGATCTCGCCCGTCCGGGCCATGTGTTTCCGCTCAGAGCAAAACGCGGCGGCGTACTCGTGCGAGTTGGCCAAACCGAGGCCAGCGTCGACATGGCAAGGATCGCCGGACTGGCACCGGCGGCGGTCATTTGCGAGATCATGAATGACGACGGCACGATGTCGCGAATGCCAGAGCTTACCGCTTTTGCCGAAAAACATGGATTGAAGATCATATCCGTCGCCGATCTCGTGCGGTATCGAATTGAGAAGGAGACTCTGGTTAAGCGCATGGTCGAAACGGACTTGCCCACCGATTTCGGCGTGTTCCGTACTATCCTTTACGAAAACGAGATAAACGGCGAAACGCACCTTGCAATGTCGATCGGCAACGTTTCGCAGGCAACGGATGCGGTTTTGGTTCGCGTCCAAACCGAGAACGTAACGTTCGCGGTGTTTGGGTCCACACTTGGGGAGGCTTCATCCGCCATGCAAGCATCACTAAAAAAGATTGCCGACGAAGGAAGAGGCGTGGTTCTTTACCTCCGGCAGCGTGAGAACAATCTTGACCTCGTCAACCAATTGCGGACGTATGCCCTGATGCAGGAAAAGGGTATTGACTTTCAATCGGCGAAGCGTGAAACCGGTTACGGAAAGATGCACGATTACGGCATCGGAGCTCAGATCCTGAAGGATTTGGGCGTAAATCGAATACGCTTGCTGTCAAACCATCCCCCAAAAGTAAATGCGATCGAGGCGTTCGGTTTGAAAATAGTGGAAATTGTAAATTTTTAAGCAATCGGACAGTTTTTAATAATGCCTGAAGAGAAGGTTGAAGAAGAGGAAGATAGGAGAGATCGTCCAGCGGATACACCGCAGGTACGTTCTCGCCGCGCTTATCTTTCTCGCCGCAATCTCATAATTACGGTGGGCCTCACGTCCTTAATTGTAGGTCTCGCGGTCCTTATCTCCATTGTTATTTACAGTAACGGGGTTGGCGACCGTTACGTTAAAAATCAATTTATAGCGAAAATGGAGGAGATCGGGGTCGTATTTGACGCCGACGTGTTCCGTCTAACGGTCTCGCCATTAGAATTAGAGCTGAAGAACGCAACGTTCAACGATAAAATAACCGGCGAGAAACTCTTCTTTATCCGGGACGCACGACTCGGGTTAACCATTCAAAACTTGTACGCCTGGCAGCTAAGCCGCGACATCAGTATCGATCAAACGGAGATCAGTGGAGCAGAGGTGTGGGTGAAGTTCGACGCCGACGGTAAATCAAATTTCTCGAATTTGAAATTGGTCGAAGACCAGGCGGGGAGCCGCGTGAACTTCAAATACGACTCGGTCAATTTCGCACTTCGAGACAGTGTTGTCCATTTTGGCGATATTTCGCGCAAGATCGCTGCTGACGCGAACAACCTTTCATTTCTGCTTGAGCCTGAAAATTATGATGTCCCGGACGAGCAAAAGCGATATAAATTCGATCTAAGCACGACTGCCGTGAAATTCGTGTACGACGAAAATCCGCTGGCCCCGATAGACATTCGGGCTGTCGGCATTGCCGATAGAAACGGAGCAGACATCACCAATCTAAAGATTACAACGCCGATCGGTGAATCTACTCTGAACGGAAGGTTAACTGATTGGGCGGCTTTGAAATACAACCTCAATATCGAATCTTCTGTTGATCTCACGCAAACATCGAATATTTTTCCGCTTGGCACGGCCATTCGCGGGGTCGGCAATTTCAAGGGAACCGTTTCCGGCGAGGGCGAAACGTACAAGGTCAACGGCAAGATCGATTCCGACTCGATTGCCGCGGCCGGCGTTTATTTGAAGGCGGTGAATGTCGTCGCCACCGTTGAAGGAACAAATTCCGCCTACGAAGCAAACGGAACGGCTGTTGCCGAGATGCTGACGTTTGAAGATTTTCGCATCGATTTCCCAAAGATCGCTGGAAACGTTCGCGGCACCGGTACGGACTTTCGATGGGTCGGGGAGTTGCAGGCGGTAGCAGCGAAGTCTAAATCCCTGACGCTCGGCGGGCTTTTCCTTTCCGACGCAGTCGCCGAGTATAAAGACAAACAGTTGACCGCAAGCGCGGCGAACGGGCGGGCTCAGAAATTCTCAGTTGCCGATAACGAGTTTGTAAACCTTAGGACAAGAAATCTCAAATTTTCCAGTAGAAACGGCGACATTAGCCTCACAGCGCCAAATGCAAGCGCAGATTCATTTACCACCAAAGATTACAAGCTTAACGGTATCGAGGGCAGGGACTTACGCGTTAAGAACATTGAGGGCAGAACAGATATCGAGGTGGGAAGGTTGCGAGCATCCGGTACGGACGTAAAAGGCACTAAACTAAAGAATTTGACGGCGGATAAATTCGTTCTTACCGATCGAGAAAACTCGACTGGACTGACCGCCGAGAATCTTCGAGCGGAACAGCTTGATGCGAATGGTGTGCGGATCCGCGACTTAAACGCCGCGAGTATTACGTTGAATGATACTCAGGCCGAAACCGTTATCTATTCGGATAAGCTACGTGTCGCCAAAATCGAAGCTGGCGGAGCGATTTTAGGCTCATTGAATATTGCCGGTGTTCGGCTAACCATTCGGCAAGGCCACATCGAAGGCACATCGAAGGACATTGATGCAGGCACGGTTATATTGGCAAAAAGCTCAACGCTGCCCGATGGCGGAACTCTGGAAGCCGTAAAGATCGTAAAGCCGATTTTTGTGCTTGAACCATCGGGACGATATCGTGCAAGTGCGGACATGAGCCTTGGCGGCGGCATCGTCGGAAACATACCGCTTGGATCGGCCCAAGCCAAAGTGGTTGTCGATAACGACCGGGTAAACCTGAACGCACTTACGGCTAACGTGATGAACGGCCTCGTCAACGGCAACGCGACCATAGCGTTCAACAACCGAAACTCATCATCGATCGTCGCCGATTTCTCTGATCTAGACCTCGCCAAGCTTGTGGCCTTACAGGCCGGCCGTGTCATTCCGATTGAAGGAAAAACGTCGGGCAAAGTAAACCTTACTCTGAATGGAACCGACTACCGTACCACCAGCGGCACGATCAACGCCGTCATTGCGGCCAACGCCGGAAACGCTGACAAGGGCACGGTTCCGATCAGCGGCAATGTCGATCTTTCCGCAACCAACGGCCTGTTCAATGTTGATCTTGCCAAGTTGAATACGGCTAAGAGCGAACTAAATGCATCCGGCCGTTTCGATCTGCGAAACTCGGATTCGAATCTCGACGTCACGCTCAGATCCACTGATGCGAGCGAGATAGAAAGACTCGTTCGGGTACTCGGACTTTCGCCGCAATTTGAATCTCAGTTCGATTCGATGAAAGCTCAGGTCGCGGGAAATTTGAGTTTTGACGGAACGATCACCGGCAACCTGACCGATCCGGTCGTGGACGGACGGGCATCGCTTGATTCGATTTCATTGCGTGGAACCGAGCTTGGGTCGGTCACAACCGACATTCTCGTGTCGCCATCGGCCATCGACATTAAAGACGGCAAGCTCCGGGGGCGAAGCGGCGGAACCATTTCTTTTGACGTGAATGTGCCGACATTTGGCGCTAACAACATTTCTGTTCAAGCTACGCTGACTGATGTGAATGCCGGAAATCTGCTTGCGGCTTTGCCGGTCGATCTCCCGGCACGCCTGAAAGATTTCACGGGTAAAACAACGGGCACCATAAACCTGAGCGGCCTCCCAAATGAATCGCAGGGCGAGGTCAACATCGCATCGGATCAGGGAACGATAGCAGGTCAAATATTTGATAATTTGAAAGTTAAGGCTGTTTTCAAAGGCACGCTGATTGATCTAGAGAGCGGTGAGATTCGCGTCGGTGAAGGCTTCTTGTCGGCGAAGGGATCATACGACACCGGTTCTACTGCATTCGATTTGGATCTAAACGGCAAAGCGGTTCCGCTGCCCCTCGCGCTTTCATTTCTGCCGAATACCAGCAGCATTCCAGCGATCTTTGGCTCAACGGATTTTACAGCTCAGGCAAGTGGTGAAACCAGCCGTCCCGCCGGCATAAATGTCACTTTCAACGGAATTGCCCGTAACGTCGTCGTTAACGAAAATGTTTTTGGCGAGGTCACGTTCAAGGGCATTACTACGGATCAAAGGTTGAACGCGGATCTCGTTGCAACCCTCGATGGCCGTCCGCAAACGATCAACGCCTCGGTCAACTTTGGCGATGACAACCTGCCCTTTCGCGTTCAAACGGCGTTCGATCAAAGCCCGCTCGGCCCCTTTGTTGCATTGGTTCCTCAACTGAAAGGAATTCAAATAGGTGGCACAGGCACCGGGCGCGTCGAGTTCGGTGGGAATCTTGCTCAGAAAGATTCAAACGGCAACACTGTTTTCACGACCGACAATCTGACTGGCGCAGCACAGTTTTCACAGCTTGCCCTGCAAATCCAGGACACACCGCTCGTGGCGACTG
>JAYSON010000389.1:0-5437 GCA_043722725.1 Chloracidobacterium sp. | reverse complement strand
GACCGTTTACTTCTTACAATCAATACTTCATCTTTTCATAAGGACCGCTATGACAGTCCGCGCATTGAAATTGTGATATGTCTCCGAGATTAAGCGGATGTTTGAATGTCCGGTCGCCTTTGTGACACGCCGCACACTGCCAAGTATTCTTATCGCCAAGATTTACCGGATGTTGAAATGCTCCGTCTTTCGCCGCGATCGTCTTTCCATCAAATGACTGGTCGATAGTTGTGTGGCAAATGCTGCATTCATTTCTGATTACCTTGCCTTCACTGCTAAAATGCTGGCCATCGTGACAACGGAAGCAGCCTTGAGCGTTGAAATGACCGATGTTGTTTGCGTGCGTCGACCAGTTCGTTTTCATTTCGGGGAAGAAATACGTCTGATAGATCCTCTGCACTTCGGCTACTCCGCTCTTCACCGCATCTGCTTTTGAACCATAAATATCGGCGTGGTTCGTCTGGTAATATGAATTCATTTCGGACGCAATCGTATTCACCGCTTCGTCGTTCGTTTCATAAGGTTTGGACAGCACCTCAACCGCCTTCATCTTTATGAACGGCAAGGTGATATCTAATCTATTAGCGGTCAATGCATCGTCGACGGCCTGATTTGGCGAGAGATAAATATGCGTCGGCCGGTTGTGGCAATCGATACAGTCCATTTTGCGTTTCGACGCCTGCTCGATCTGAACCGGAGAAAGCGACGAATCCTTTGTCTTGAACTCGACGACCTTGCCGTCAGACCCCTTCATACGAACCCATGGAATTTTCTCGCGCTTATCGTCTTCGGAAATGTAAGTGATCTCGTTCGCGAGATTCATGTGCCAGTGGATTCCTCCGACCTGGCCGCCTTCCGCGCTGCCGCCGCCGACCTTTATCAGCATTCGCGTTTGGTTAAGAGAATTCTTCTCGTCGTAACCGTAGTGGTCGAATACTTTTAACTTATCGCCGTGAAATTTTTCGGACCAGTGACATTTCTGGCATGTCTCGTTCGCCAAACGCATGGTGTGAACGGGTGTTTGGATCGGCTTGTTGTAGTCACCCGTAACCACGCCGTAAAGCTGTCTCATCCCAGAGAACTTCGATCGGACGTACCATTCCGCTCCCCCGCCAACGTGGCACTCCACACATCTGACCTTTGCGTGCGGCGATGCATTATAAGCTATGAACTCGGGCTTCATTACCGTGTGGCACGCCTGCCCGCAAAATGTGACGGATTCCGTATATTCGTATGCCCGATAACTTCCGAAGGCGCTCATGAATAGAAACATGAAAGCAAGAACCAAAAACACCAAGAATGATCGACGGCGTCGAGGATCGTTCAGGTCAAGGATCGGATATTTTGCGACCGCATCGTCAGGATTTTTCCTTCGTCGTCTTCGCTCCAACAAAGCACCAACGAGAACAACGAAAAGCCCGAAAACCAATATGCTGGGCAGAAATATGAAAGTAATGAGGTCAGTGTACGGATTTTCCGTTCCGCCGGATATCTCCATCAATATCAGCAAAACAATGCTTGTAAGGCTTGCGGCGGCAATTGCGATACCGCCGAAACTTACATAATTGCGGAGTAGACCCGGGGTCTTCAGTTTGGGTTCTAATTCTTTCGGAAGTTCTGCTTTTTCTTCGCTCATAAGCTTTTAAGGCGCCTCCGCACCGCTATCGCAAACTACAAAGCGCCGACAGGCCCGGACGCCTTTCAAACGATCCAACGCACAACATATTGGGCGATGTCGGTTCTTGCGGCAGTCCAGGCTCCCCCGGGCTGGAAGGTCATTTATGCTTTCAATTCTATGGCGTTCGCAAACCCCGCATATATTCAGCCAAGGCTTTGGCTTCTTCGACCTTCATTCCCTTTGCCTCGAATCCCGGCATATAAGGCGGCTTTTCGCCTTTTTTGCCTTTCAAGATAATTTCTATGTGCTCTTCATCCTTTTTTGCGGGATCAAAAAGCTTTTCGGCTTTGGGACTGTGGCACATTGCACATTTCGTTTTGTAAACGGCCGCTGTATCCGTTTCCACAACTGCAGCAGAAGTAACAACAGGATCTGAATGAAAACCGGCAACTAACAATGTCGGAAGAATAAGAATTACAGCGGCGAGAAATTTTGTTCGAATGAGTGTCATTTTTACTCCTAAATCAATAACATGTACGACAAAACACTTTTGGCTTGTCATCTATGTAGAATGCAATACACGTGCCGATTCATCGAATCCGGAAGACCATTGATTTCAGCAGCTTACCATCCGATATTAAACCGCAATAGCTAATTAACCGCGAAAAATGATCACAGACGTGAATTTCTCCGCATTTAGAATTTGAAGGTCGCTTCCGTGTGGCAGCGTTTACAGTCTCTAAAATCATTTCCGCCGAACACGCGCCTGTTGTCGTGACATGCAGCGCAACTAGGTGTGCGGCTGTTCGCGAAATGCATGGATGGCGCAGGAGCCGATACCTGTTTACCCCGCGGCATTCCAGCCCTCACCGTGTGGCAGCTGGCACATTTCAGGTTTCCAACGGATCGATGCTCGGAATGGTTGAAGTTTTTGGAAAATGCCGCTGCCCAGTCCGAATTTTTGGTCGGGCGACCGGGTTGGTGACAGATTCCGCACGACCCGATATTACGTCCGCCCACTTCGGTTCGCGGCCCATGACACTGAAAACAAGTGCTGTGTGCACCGATTCCAGACGGCACTGACAATGCGACACCCCGCCGCGATGGATTATGGCAGGTTGCACAGTCTGTCTGCCGAAAGTGCTTTGCGTGGTCAAACTTTATATTGAAGCTGCGCAGGCCCGGGAAACGCTTTGTCGCACCCGATTGGGGGTTCGTATGACAAACGGTGCAGATCTGGCTTCCGGCGTCTGCAAATTGCTCCGTATGGCAGCCCGAACACGGCAAGTGGCCCGAGAGCTTCGGGGCCGCTGAATTGTCTTCGCGCTTGTGGCACAGCAAACACGGCATTCTCGAGTGCATCGGGTTGCTGTGCTGAAACCGGGAATAATCTTGAACCGTCACTTCTAAATTTTCCACAGAAAATCCGTCAGAGGAATCGACACCTCCCGTTCTTGAACCGAAAACAAACGCGCTGGTGAATATGAAGCACCCTACTATGAGTACGATCAACTCGAATCGTTTATTGGCGGGCGCTTTAACGCTCATCTCCTTGTCTAAAATCATTTTGCCGATTCGATCGCTTTGAGATGCGATTCCGGTAACGCGGACTTTCCGAATGCTATATGGCACTTTACACACTGAAACTTAGTATTCGTTTTCCTGGCATCGATCTCGAAATTCAGTGCTCCGCCCTCATCCGATGTCGCCGTCACATGACACGCAGAACACGATGTAATGCTTACTTTTGTGGTTGCCGGATCATCTGTTTTGATTGCCGCGACGTTATGACACGTCGAGCAGCTCAACTCAGTGTGGCTGAACCATTCATGCCGGAAAGTTCCCGATGAAGTCCGCCTCCGCCATGCCGTTAGCATTATTTTGTCCGACAGCGCCATTTTTGCTGCCGTTTTTTCATCCACATCGGGCGTCAAAACCAGTATTTTTAATTTATGACAGGTTGCACAATCCGTTGGAGCCGGGCTAATTCCAGTGTCCGCCGAATGGCATGTAAAGCAGGTTGTGTGGCCGACCGGAGCGGTTTTGAACGTTCCTTTTTTGAGCCAGAATGCGTCGCCTAAGTCGGCCGGCCGCTTGGTCACAAACTCATCTTCCGAATCGACCTGCGGCCTGTATGTCTGATGGCAAACCGAGCAGCTCTCTTCGGCACGTGCCGCAGGCCGCGACCAGGCGGCATTTGTAAATCCATTCTCTTTATTCTCCTTCCTCGAAACGATCTCAATATGCTTGTCATGAGGGAAACTGACTACGAAGTCGGAGACCGCTGTTTTTCCCTTGACCGTTGTATCGAAGATCTCTCTAGGATTCGGAAAAGCGTGCCGCATGCTGTTCCGCGGCGAAGGGTTAGTGTGACAAACACTGCAGATGGCCGGTTT
The DNA here is from genome assembly GCA_043722725.1 of Chloracidobacterium sp. GTDB lineage: Bacteria > Acidobacteriota > Blastocatellia > Pyrinomonadales > Pyrinomonadaceae > OLB17. The sequence continues at coordinate 1,423 of JAYSON010000389.1, read as the reverse complement.
GGCGCCCTTAAAGAACTGCACTCTATGACAATTAAGACAAGATTCGTGCTTGGGGTAATCAGTTATATCCGGAAAACCGGCGTCGCCGGGCCGGACTTTTTGCCAGTTATCGGACGGAAACTTATGACAGTTACTGCATTCGACCTGGTGCGCCTTAACTTTATGAGGGAACCGGGAGTATCTTGCCGGACCCGCGTTGCGGGATCTGGGGCGCGGTGTGGGTGCCGGCTTCTCCGATCCCGAACCGGACGTTCGGGGGAAAGATTCAGGGTATAAAACTCCACACATAAAAACGCAGAGAACTAGACCGGTGGTGACCGCGCGAAACGTGACGTGACTAGTTGGCCGACGCTTGTTCATGACCTGAAGGAAGAAATAGACACTCTTTCCAACCATCTTACGCAATGTAGACATTTTAAAATGTGATGCAGGTCACATATCAAAGGCCTCATTGGTTGATATATTTGTGTGAAATATTTCGCAGCCGGAGCGAGAATTAATCCACAGTTACTGCTGATGAATTGGGCCGGTAATTCGTCTGCTCCTTGCTGTTCCCGGCCTATTCGTCTGGAAACAACCGCTTTTTTGGAAGAATGCTGCCTTCGGCATATCGTTTGCTTCTTTCGCATTAGACCGACCATTCGGATCGCTAAATTTCAGATCTTGTAAGTCGGAAAACGTATATGTCAGCATTGGAAGAAATCATAAGTAAAGTCCCGGCCAAGGCTCCGTCCAAAGAAAGTAGCCGCGACTCGTCTTTGTCGCTATTGTTAAAATTGTTTTGCTCCGTTCGACTAGGTGTAACGTTGCTGATTTTGCTCGGCCTCGCGTGTCTTACCGGCATGCTGTTGATGCAGCAGAACGTTGATGGCTTTGACCGTTACTATGCGGCGTTAACACCTGCGCAACGTCTAGTTTACGGCGGGCTCGGTTTGTTCGATATCTATCATTCCTGGTATTTTAACGCGCTACTCGCTGTTCTCTCGCTGAATATTGTTTTAGCATCGATCGATCGCTTTCCGAAGATCTGGCCTTTCGCTTCGAAGCCGAATCTGACCGTTCCGGTCCGATGGCTTCGCGACCAAAAATCCACATATTCTTTCTCACAATCAGGAGATGGCCCCGGCATCGCCAGCCGAATATCTCTCGAGATGAAGAAAGCCGGCTGGAAGAAGACCGTGGTAAGCGAGAAGAACGGCAAAATTTTTGTTTTTGGGGAATCCGGCCTTTGGAATCGCTTCGGCTTTCTCGCCGTGCATGTCGCGCTTCTTACTATCTTTCTCGGCGGCTTTCTCACCGCCCAAATGGGTACGACCGGGCAAATGCCTCTAATGCCCGGCGAAACGTCGAACCTCACTCTGGACACCGTCGTTGAGCTCGACCGCGTAAACCAGATCACGAAGAAGCTTCCGTTTGAAGTGAC
>JAYSON010000388.1:0-22621 GCA_043722725.1 Chloracidobacterium sp. | reverse complement strand
GCAATCCGGCAGCAAGCACAACCGTTTCGGACGAATCGCCGAATCCTTCCTGATGCGCAATCACCGTATAACGTCCCGGCGGAACATTGCTGAATTCATAAACACCGTTATCGTCGGTGACGGTCGAACGTTTTAACTGGACGATCTGCACGGAAACCTGATGCATAACCGTATCATCGCCGCCGAACGTAACCGTGCCCGATATTTTGCCCCCTTGTGCAAAAACCGCAACCGAAGAGATAAAAATAAGTGTAATAAGTTGAAGCGCCTTCATTATTTAGTAGTATTTTCCTAATTTAGACTAAACACGATGATACATAGACGCGCGGGGACACAACCACAGGTTTTTAATAAGCGGTCGTGGCAGGCAAATGAATGGTCGTAAACGTGAAACTGAAACGTTAGAGACGTAAAAGCTTTGAACGCAGAATTTTAGATTGCAGTCGGCTCGACGTAATTTCCTGTCCGTTTTTTAAGGCTATCTGATACGTTCCGCCCGGCATCGGGGAAACGCGGGAGATCGCTTCGAGATTCACCAAAGAGCCTCGCGAAAGGCGGATGAATGTTCGCTCGTCGAGCCTTAGTTCGAGATCCTTGAGCCTGAAGTTGATCTCGTATTTTCGATTGTCATTCGTCGTTATCCGCAACAATTCGCCGTCCGCTATAATAGAAGCGATCTCGGCCACAGGGATCAAAAATATCTCTTCCCTTTTTCTTACCGGAATACGATCGATAGGCTCGGATCGCGAAACATCGTCATAGACTTTGACGACGGTTTTCAGCTTTTCGTTCTCGACATCCCGCCAATCGGCATGTTCAAGCCGCTCGATAGCCCGTAAGATAGTCGATTGTAGCCGCGATCTTTCGATCGGCTTGAGCAGATAGTCGACTGCATTTAGCTCGAATGCCTGAACTGCATATTGGTCAAAGGCCGTTACAAATGCGACCAAAGGCATCTGCGATTTGCGAAGCAGCCTGACGACTTCCAAACCGGAGATCTCCGGCATTTGAAGATCGAGAAGTGCGAGATCCGGTTTTAACGATTTGATCAACTCAACTGCATCGGCTCCGTTCTCGGCTTCGCCGACAAGCTCGACATCTTCAAACTCGCGCAACACTGCCTTTAAAAACTCCCTTGCGGGTCGCTCGTCATCGGCGATCATTACTCGAAGTTTGTTCATAAAAACCGGCTGGCGCAAACGCTTAATTTAAGATCGTTTCGTTCTGAACAGGAATAAGCACGCTTGCTTGTGTTCCGTTTGTCGGACCTGATTCAACGGAAAGGACCGCCTTTGATCCATAATATGACGCCAATCTGTCACGTACATTCTGCAATCCGACACCACCGGTGGATGATCGAACTTTCATTGCATTTCGACCCGCTCCCGAATCCAAAACGATAAGCTTCAAAAATTCCGAATTATCTTCTTTAATCAGCTCGGCCGATATTTTGACCTCGCCGCCATTCTTGTTTTCAGAGATGCCGTGTTTGATCGAGTTCTCGACAAGCGGCTGAAGGATGAGAGACGGTATCGAAAATCCACGCAAATTAGCGGGCACATCTACGGTCACTTCCAGCCGCTCTTCAAATCTCGCCCTTTCAATGTCGAGATAGCTTTCGATCAGATTCAGCTCATCAGCGACGGTGCAAAACTCGGCTGTGTTGCTCAACACTCCACGCAGAAGCTTGGTCAAATGGAGAAGAGTCTCAAACGCCTTGTCCGGCGCGGATTGGATCAAGTATCCGATCGTCGTTAACGCATTGAATAAAAAATGCGGGTTGATCTGAGCCCGCAGGGCCGTAAGCTGCGCTTCGGTCGCAAGCTTCGAAAATTCCTGTTCGCGAAACTCCCTTTCGAACCTCTCATTCGATACGCGCAATGCGTCGATGCGTCTCGCGGCCGAAAGCGCGATCGCTTCGAGCATCGCAGTCTCGTCTGAAAGAAGGCGTCGCCCACCGTGAAATTCCCCTAACGTAATTTGATAAAACGGTTTCTCGGTCGTAGGAATAAAGATCTTCGCGTCGTCCTTGCCTAGTTCCACCAGATCGTTTGCTGAGATACTGTCGATCTCTTTCCAGTCAAACCTGTTAGCCGTCAAAACCGCCGCAAGCCGCTTTCCTATTGTGTTCAAGACGTCATCAACCGATCCGCACCTGTCGATGTCGCGGGCAATCTCGGTCTGCAGTTTCGAATAATCAGCCCGGTGAAGGATAACCTTATCAACCAGCCACACCGCGAGCCGATGGATTGCCGGGTAGATCAACGCAGTCGCGATCCAGAGCGTGATGATCAGGCTGACAGCCTGAACGTCGTTCCGGTCATGCGTTTCGTGGTAACGAAGGAGCGGAGCGGCGATAAATGCGTACAGCCCAAAAGCTACCATCGCTAACAGCAGCAGTGATATTGCCCGCTTTAGAAAAAGGTCCGCAAACGCGAATCGGTAATTTTGATACAGAATCGCCAATGCCAGCGGCAGCGAAGATTGGTGTGCTACGAGTTCGACAACCCAGGAATTTTCCGCTCGGTCGCCGCTCAAATGCAGAGCGGAGACGGCAAAGATCAGGAGCGCCGCTGCCCAAATCGTCTTCTTTTCCAGCGTTTGTTTGAAATTGAAAAATAAAAGCGCGGCAGCCATGGCAATTGAGCCAAAGGTAAGAGTTTGGAGCGCGAGATCAGACGGCGTCGGTAGGCCCCGAAAAGCTGCCAGAAAATGTAGCACGGCTGCAAATCCGCTCAGGCCGTAAGCGGCGTACGTTAACCAATGCGTTTTACCGTCGTCAACCCGCGCGGAATGTACGACGACAGATGGTAAAAACCCAAGAGCCGAGTAAGAAGCGGCCGCAACTAACGGCCAACTGTCCGCGTCGCCGAAATCCCTACCGATAAATACAAACAGCTCGCCGATGTTCCAGAGAAGACCGAGAAATGCAGTCATCAACAATAAGACATTGATGCCCGCCGGCTCCGAGGCGGTCCGGTGACGGGCAACCATCGCCGCCAAAAGGGCGTAAAGGGCAATCCCGACCGTAAAGCCCAAAAGATTGACCAGCAATGCTGCGTTTAACGAGTTCATACCTGAAAGGCATCGTAAGTGTTCAATTAAGTTAGATGCAAATTTATCTTAACAGAAAGCCGTTTTGACAAAATGAGTGGCTGGATTCCACAATTAAACTTCTAATTCAATGTTCCTGATTTGTAACACGTTCCGATGAAGACTCTATATATTCTCAGACATGCAAAATCGAGCTCGAACGATCCGTCGCTCGCGGATTTCGACCGTCCGCTGAATGGACGCGGACTCAATGCAGCTCCCTTTATCGGCGAAGTCATGGCGCGAAAAGGCGTTCTACCGGACCTAATCATTAGCTCGCCCGCCAAACGGGCAATGCAGACCGCTTTACTTGTAAAAGAATCATCCGGCTCAAACGCACCTGTTCAGTATGACGAGCGGATTTACGAGGCAAGCACACAAGCACTTACATTGGTGATTTCTCAAATCGACGTAAAGATCGAATCGTTCATGATCGTGGGCCACAATCCGGGAATGGAAGGTTTGATCAACTATTTTACAGGCCGCCCAGAACAGATGCCGACCGCGGCTCTTGCGGAAATTGTCCTCGACATTGATGGTTGGGATAAAGTCGCCGCAAACTGCGGAAAACTCCAATTTGTGATTCGTCCAAATGAAGAGATGAAGGCTCTCGGTAAACTTGATTCCTAACCGGCGAGTTTCGAATTCGCAAAAATTAACCCTCCCGTAACATTTTGTTAATGCACAATTAAGCTCTGCATCATAAGCTATCGCAATCCGAACGTAAATTGCTTACAATTCATCCGTGAATTCACTGTATGCTGCAAAACATTCTCATCATCGAAGATGATGCCGACATTGCCGAAAGTCTGCATTACAATTTCAAGCGCGAAGGCTTTCGTTCTACAATCGCTGAGTCTGGCGAAAAAGGACTTCGAATCGCACTCGACGAAAAAAACACGCCTTCGTTGATTATTCTCGATCTAATGCTCCCCGGAATGAGCGGAATGGAGCTTTGCCGAAGGCTTAGACGCGAACCTCTGACCGAAAAAACGCCCATAATAATGCTGACCGCGAAAGCGGCCGAAACCGATAAGATTGCCGGGCTCGACACCGGAGCCGATGATTATATCGTCAAACCCTTCTCTGTAAAAGAAGTTATCGCACGTGTACGGGCCGTGCTCCGGCGTGCTGAAAAAGAAACGGCGCCGAAATACGAAGAGAAGAATTTGTACGTCGATTTTGAGGACATGCGCGTCAAATGCAGCGGCGTCGATGTTCGATTAACACGTAAGGAATTTTCCCTGCTTGAGCATCTCATCAAAAATATCGGACGTGTTGCAACCCGTCAGCAACTTCTCGACAATGTTTGGGGATACAGCTATTTTGGAGACACCCGGACGTTGGACGTGCATATCCGCCGGCTGCGTCAAAAAATGGGTGATTGTTCTACTTGTATTGAAACGGTCGTTGGCGTCGGTTACCGGTTTATAGGTTCAAATTGAAAGCATCGCCAACATTTATTTCAAACATGCAAAACATGCGGGAAATCTCTTCTCTCAATATTCTCCAGAGAATTCTCGATGCAACTCGTGAGGGTGTGCTGATAGTTGACGTTTCACGACGGATCATCGCGTCGAATCAGGCTGCTCACAACGCATTTGCCCGCCACAACGATTGCTTACAGGATCGGCGCCTGAGCGAAGTAATCCGCGATCTAAATCTGCATGAAGCGTTTAGCGGCGCATTGGACAACGGCGAATCCTCCGACATCAAGATGGATTTTATCGGGAGTGAAAAGCGAAGCTATGACATTCATGTTTCGCCGATCGATCTCGACGGCTCGCGGCACGCGATCGGTGCATTCTATGACGTCACCCAGATCGAACGCCTCGAACGGGTTCGCCAGGAGTTTCTTTCGAACATTTCGCACGAGCTTCGAACACCGCTGACATCGATCATGGCCTTTGTGGAGACGCTTGAAGACGGTGCGATCGACGACAAAGAAAATAATCGGCGATTTCTCGGTGTTATCCGCAGAAATGCCGAGCGAATGCACGGTTTGATCGCGGATATTCTGGAGCTTTCAATGATCGAATCCGGCAATGTTTCAATAGAAACCAAACCGGTTCGCCTCTACAATCTGGTCGAAGAAGTATTTACTGCCCTTTCTTCAAAGGCCTCAGTACGCGAAATCACATTGATTAATAGCGTTTCCGAGAATATCAAAGTTTCTGCTGACCCCATTCGGCTTGAACAAATGCTTACAAATTTGATCGACAATGGGATCAAATTCAATCGTCCGACCGGCAGCGTGACGGTTACCGTAGCTCAATCAATCGACAAGACCTCCATATCCGTGATCGATACGGGCGAGGGAATCCTTGCGGATCACCTCTCAAGAGTTTTCGAACGATTCTATCGCGCTGACCGCGGCCGCACCCGCGATGTTGGCGGTACGGGCCTCGGTCTTGCCATCGTCAAACACCTTGCAAGACTTCACGGTGGTGAAGTTACGGTTAGCTCGGCTCTCAGCCGAGGTACGACATTTATAATTGATCTTCCTGCGTAATAAGAACTTACCTGCCCACTCGTTTTTCTTCACATATAGATTCATTCGTGCTATAATACCTTTATTCAAACCTGAAGTTATTGGCTAACAACAAGAATCTAATTCATCGCACCCTCAATTTTCTTAGGTTCTGATCGGGAGAAAATTTCTATGGAACTGATCAAAGGACAAAAGGTTGCATATCCGAGTCAGGGTGTTTGTATGGTCGAGAATATTGAGAGCAAGCGCATCGGCGAAAATTCGATAAGCTTTTACGCTCTACGTGTTCTGAACGACAATTCGATCATTTTCGTTCCGATGGCTAACGCGGAGAGCGTAGGCATCCGGCCAATAATATCTTCAATTCAATGCAAGAGCCTTATAGCAAAGCTCTCGGCTGATTTTGAGGCTGTTTCCTGTGACTGGAAAACGCGATCTCGCCATTTTACGGAACAACTTCAATCCGGAGACGTTTTCGAAGCTGCTGACGTGTTGAAAAAGCTTACCTTCCTCGGCCACGAGAAAAAACTCTCATTTCGCGAACAGACGTTGCTTGAAAAAGCAAAGTTTCTGATTGTTTCCGAAATCACCAACGCGGATGTTTCAGAAGAGGAAAACTTGAGAGCGGAAATCGAAATTCTGGTTGCGTCAGCTTGTAAGAAACATTTACGTTCGCAGCCGCTGGTTATGTCGGCGGCGGTGCATTGACGGCGATTGACTGGAGAGCAAGCATCCTTGCTTGCATGAGCGTAAAACGCGAAAAAACGCGCAGCCTAAATCATTTCGGACGCCGCAGCGTCCGTGCAAGCAGGGATGCTTGCGCTTCAGCTATTATTTCTTTGTATAACTCGCCCGCACCACCGTCTTAATATTTCCCCGCACATGAAAGTCGCCCACAAGCTCTGCTTTAAGCGGATCGCACGCCCTCACGAAATCGTCCAAAATAACATTGATCACATGTTCGTGAAAGATCCTTACGTCGCGAAACGAATTGATATATAACTTCAGGCTTTTCAATTCGATACAGCGTTCGTTTGGAACATACTTTAGCCTGATCACACCAAAATCCGGAAAGTCCGAAAACGGGCAGATCGCAGTGAATTCAGGCATCTCGAATTCGACCGAGATCTCACTTCCTGGAAACTCATATGCAAAAGTGTCAAGCGCGTACAGATCCATTTCCGCACGTGGTGTCGAGCGAATGTCCAAATTCTGTAGATTCTCAGGTTGTAGTTTACTTTCCATTAACGTAATGCTTGCGAACACTGAAACGTCTTGCCGAGCCAAGATCATTTATCCCGCGCGTTCTAAGATCGTTGAGCAAATTAACAAAAATATGTGCCGTCGCTCTTGCGTCATCGCTCGCCCGGTGGTGATTCAAGAGTTCTATCGAAAAATAATCCGCGACGGTATTGAGTTTGTGATTTTCTATATTAGGCAAAAGCTTGCGTGAAAGTTGAACGGTACATAATGAAGGATTCCATAATCTGTAATCCTCATAAACACGCCCGATCTCGTGATTAAGAAAACTCATGTCAAAATGAGCATTGTGAGCAACAAGCACCGAGTCGCCGATAAATTCGAGAAACTGCGAAGCAATGTCCCGAAAAACCGGGGCATCCCGCACCATTTCGTCGCTGATGCCGGTTAGCGACGTGATAAATGGCGGGATCCATGACTCAGGATTTATCAAGGTATGGAATTCCTCAGCTACTTTACCGTTCCGAACACGAAAGGCGCCGATCTCCGTAACACGGCATGGTGGAGCCTTTGCACCCGTAGTTTCAAGATCAAACACGACAAAGCCGGTTTCGCCAAGATCGATTTTCTCGTGATTCGCCTCAACAAGCTCGACCAGATCGTCGTTCATCGCCAGCCGTGGATCGCGGTCGACAAGGTCACAGACCAGCAGCCTCGCCAGTCTCGGCTCGGGCTTTCTGATCTTCATCACGTAATCAACAACCTTTACCGCGGACGCACTTCCGCCGATCGATATCAGAAAGTCGATTGTTGAGTTGATCAGCAAAGACTCGGAGACAAGATTTGGGTACGGCGGCATCTAAAATGATTCTAACGGCAAAATACGAAACCGCAAGCATACACAAATCTTATAAGAACGTCTAGAATATCTGCTTGGTATGAATTCAGATCAAATACTTTCTCATTTCAAAGAAACCGACGCCCTGCTTGAAGGACATTTCATATTGTCGAGCGGCCTTCACAGCGGAAATTACCTGCAGTGCGCAGTTGCGTTGCAATACCCGGCGGATGCGGCGAGGTTTGGCCGGGCGATCGCTGACGAGTTTGTCAGTACCGCGTGCGGTAGCGACCGAAGTTCTCCTTCCATCGATGCTGTCGCTTCACCCGCTATCGGCGGTCTGGTAATCGGCCACGCCGTCGCTCAGGTGTTAAACGTAAGATTCATCTGGACCGAACGGCAGTTAGAAGTAATGACTCTGCGCCGCGGTTTTTCCGTAAAGGGAGGCGAGCGGATTTTGGTCGTCGAAGACGTCATAACAACCGGCGGCTCGACCCGCGAATGCATCGAGGCTCTCGAAAAAGCGGGCGCAAAAGTAGTGGGAGCAGCGTCGATTATCGATCGCTCCAATGGCAAAGCTGATGTCGGCGTTCCACGGATCGCTCTCCTCGGGCTTGACGTGCCGACATACCAGCCGGACGCCTGTCCGCTTTGCGAAAGCGGCAGTCTCGCATATAAACCAGGAAGCAGAAAATGACACGATCGCTCGCTAAAAAATACTGGGATGCGTTCATTGCAGCGAATCGGGAGATTGTTCGCAATACGCCTTTTCAGGCCTGGTATTTCGGCAATACAACAGAAATGGCGGTTGAGCTCGCCGAACTGGTAATTTCGGGGAAAAAATCGGCAACGGCCATCCTGGCGAAAATGAACGAGCTCGAACCGGAAAACGCTCCGATCGACAACGGCTACAGCGTCGTTACGGATTTCGAAGGAAATCCGATGTGTATTATCCAAACGGCGGAAATACGCCATTTACCATTTAACGAGGTTGACATTAATTTTGCCTTTGACGAAGGTGAAGGCGACCAATCGCTCGACTATTGGCGAAGCGTACATTGGGATTATTTCGCCCGCGAAGCTGCCGAGAACACTTTTGAGTTCAATGAAAGCTCGATCATTTGTTGCGAACGTTTTCGGCTTTTGTTCCCAAGATGAACTACAAGTTACTAATTCAATACGACGGCACCGATTTCCACGGCTGGCAGGTGCAGGAGAATGACCGCTCGATCCAGGGTGAGCTTGAGCGTGTCATCGGCACACTGGAGGACGCTCCGATAAAGGTCGTCGGCTCCGGCCGCACCGACGCTGGCGTTCACGCCGAGGGCCAGGTCGCAAACGTAAAGCTGAATCGCCCATTCACGCCCGAAAAACTCCGCAACGCGATCAATGGCAATTTATGGCGCGACATTCGGATCATTAAGGCCGAAAAGGCGCCGGACGATTTCCACGCCCGATTTTCGGCAAAGGGAAAGACCTATGTTTACCGCATCGTAAACGCTCCGGTTATGTCGCCCTTCTGGCGGCGTTTTGCCCACCATGAATCGCGGCCTCTTGATATCGGGCGAATGAACGCTGCTTCCCGTTTTCTCTTGGGCGAACACGACTGGACAGCATTTTCCTCGGTTAATTCCGACAGTGAAACAAAGATTCGCAACGTCACGGACTGCAAGTTCGAATCGATCTGGGATAACCGTGCCGGGGCGAACATCATAGAATTCCACATCGGTGCGAATGGCTTTTTAAGATACATGGTGCGATCCATAGTCGGCACCCTGCTGGAGGTCGGGCGCGGTGAAAAAGATTCTGATACAATTCAGACGGCAATAATCACGGGCGATAAAAATCTTGCAGGAAAGACGGCCTCCGCACAGGGGTTGACGCTTGTCAAAGTCGATTACGAATAAATATCTTTGCGTTGCATTCTTCAGATGTTGATCTATCACATAGTTTTGCCGAAAGGTTGGGAAGAATTGAAGAACGAGGCGTTGTACGAAGCCGATAGCCTGAAAACCGAAGGTTTTATTCATTGCAGTTTCGCGGATCAGCTTGATGCGGTTTTGGACAGATATTATCTCGATGCAGGAGACGTTCTGATACTTACGATTGAAACTGAAAAGCTGACATCGCAGCTCGTCAACGAACCTTCGACCAACAACGAGATCTACCCGCATATTTACGGCAAAATAAACATGGACGCGATCGTCGGTGTGAATTTAAGGCGGAAAACACGACCGGTAAGGTGTGTGTTCTTAATCGATGCATAAGCACTTTACGGAAATCCTGAAACCCGGTTCGACCGAAGCCAATCTGCTTTCGGCTATCGACGCGTCACGTCTTCCGCGACACATCGCCGTAATTATGGACGGCAACGGGCGTTGGGCAAAACAGCGCGGGAAGCCTCGCATTTTCGGGCACAAGGCCGGGGCCGAATCGGTTCGGGCGATACTCGATACATGTGCCCGTCTGCAGATCGAAGCCGTCACGCTCTACGCTTTTTCGACCGAAAACTGGAAACGCCCAAAGGCCGAGGTGTCCGGCCTGATGTCGATGCTCAAACGCTATCTCCGCAGTGAGCTGCGCGAGGTCAGTGAAAATAACATCCGCTTTCAGGCGATCGGCAACATAGCCGGCCTTTCGCCCGACGTGCAAAAGGAAATCGCTTGGGCCGTAGAGCAAACCGCTGCAAACACGGGCACCGTGCTGAGCGTCGCTCTGAACTACGGCGGACGTGCCGAGATCCTCGAAGCGTGCAAGAAAGCCTTCAAAGAAGCAGAAAACGAAGATGTTTCGATCGACAGCCTACGTGAAGAGCACATCGAACAAAACCTATACACGCGCGGCCTGCCGGATGTCGATCTTATGATCCGCACAAGCGGCGAAATGCGGATATCGAATTTTCTGCTTTGGCAATTGGCGTACAGCGAGATCTTCGTAACGCCTACCTTATTTCCCGATTTTCGCCGAAAAGAAATATTCGAAGCGATACTCGAATACCAAAAACGCGACCGCCGCTTTGGGGATATTAAGTCCGGTACAACCGCCGATACGCAGAGACGCTGAGAGTAGGCCAATGCATAAAGACTTTTTATCAGCAAAAACAAAAGATCGATCAAACTCGGCGTCTCGGCGGTAAACTGATTCAATGAAAACACGTCTTCTAACAGCTGCAATTGCCCTTCCAATCCTAATTTCCTCCATAATTTTGCCGTGGTACATTCGCGGGACTGTCTGGATCTTTGTCGGTATCGCCGGTTTGGCTCTGGCGGCTGGATTGTTCGAGTTCTACTCGCTCACGAAAAAACTTGAACTAAAGGCGGATGCCGCAATAGGCTATCTCGGCGCGGTTGCGTTGTTCGTCGCGTTTGTGTTCGACGCCCCCACAAAGGCTCCGGATCTTCTGCTCACGACGATTGCGATGTTTATCATCGCCGTGCTTATTTCTCAGACGTTCCGCTTCCAAGTCGATTTCACAAAAATGCTGACTGGTATCGGCGTGACGATTCTCGGCGTTTTATATGTAGCATTTCTCGGCGGATTTCTGATCTCGACCCGCGTCGGCTTTGAGAACGTCCCCGGCCTTTCGACCGATCTGCTGCTCTATTTCTTCATCGTCATGTTCGGCTCCGACGCCGGCGCGTATTTTGCCGGACGAGCATTCGGCAAGCACAAACTCGCGCCAAAGATCTCGCCCGGTAAGACTGTCGAGGGCCTGATCGGAGGCATTCTGGCCGCCGCAGGTTTCGCCGCCCTCTGCACCCTCACGTTCTTTCAGGAATTGCCATATCAATTCTCGATCCCGCTCGCGGGTGTAATGGCGGTTGTCGGCGTACTCGGCGATCTGGCCGAAAGTGCAATGAAGCGCGGCTCAAACACAAAAGACGCAGCTAGCATCCTACCCGGCCACGGCGGCCTGCTCGATAGACTGGACAGTTTGCTTTTCAACGCGCCAATCCTGTATTATTTTGCCCGGCTCTATTTTTAGCTTTTTTATGAACGCGGTTCGGTTTAACGACGATAATAATTGATTGGCGAGAGCGTTAATTTTCTGACGTTCCGCCTTTCGTTTGTCGCAAATCGAAAGGCGTTTTTTATTTTTTTGCCCGCGAATTACGCGAATAGACGCGAATAAAACAAGCCTAATGAATGAAATAATTTACAAAGATGAGAGCTTTCGGATCATCGGAGCCTGCTTTGAGGTTTATAACCATAAGGGATTCGGGTTCACGGAACCGGTGTATCAGGAGTGTCTGCATCATGAATTTACGCTGCAGGGATTACCGTTTACCGCTCAGTCGTCGATACCGATGGCTTACAAAAATATCCCGCTTGCCCAGTATTTCGTTCCTGACTTTATTTGTTTTGGAAAGATAATTGTTGAAATCAAATCTGTTGCCGCCCTCACGCACGCCCATAGGGCGCAGACAATCAACTACCTGCATGCGACAGGATTCGAGTTGGGCATTCTCGTTAACTTTGGCCAATTTCCAAAACTTGCGTACGAGAGACTTGCGAACAACAACCGAAGTTCCTCTGCCGGAACGGTTTACGAGGTTCTCGCCAGCAGGATCGACGAAGACTAATTTTTTCTTATTCGCGTTCATTCGCGTTATTCGCGGGCAAAAAATCTTATGTTAGATGTACTAGGAACTTTAGAGAGAACACACACGTGCGGCGAGCTGCGTGAAAGCAATGTCGGCGAGAAAGTCATTTTGATGGGCTGGGTCGCTAAAAAGCGCGATTTCGGCGTTTTTACTTTCATCGATCTTCGCGACCGCGAGGGGATTACGCAGGTTGTCGTCAGCGAAGAAGACGCAAATGCGGCCCATGCAAAGGCAAAGAATCTGCGCGGCGAGTTTGTCATCGCCGTTAAGGGTGTGGTCGTTTCGCGTGCGGAGGGGACGCACAACAAAAAGCTCACCACCGGCGACATTGAAATAAAGGCCACCGAGATTTTAATGCTGAACGACGCAAAAGTGCCTCCGTTTCAGCTTGAAGTCGCCGGTTCCGAAAATCTCGCCGACGAATCGACGCGGCTCAAATACCGTTATCTCGATCTGCGACGCCCGCAGTTGCAGCACAACATACGAATGCGCGCAAAGGCAGTAGCGAAAATCCGCGAATACTTCGATAATCGCGGCTTTATCGAGATCGAAACGCCGATCCTGCTGAAATCAACGCCCGAGGGCGCACGCGATTTTATCGTTCCGTCACGCATCCACACCGGCAAGTTTTTCGCTCTGCCGCAGTCACCGCAGATCCTGAAGCAGCTAACGATGATCTCCGGTTTCGATAAGTATTACCAGATCGCCCGCTGCTTTCGCGACGAAGACCTCCGGGCCGACCGCCAACCTGAATTTACGCAGCTCGATATGGAAATGTCGTTCGCCAATCAGGAAATGGCGTACCGCGAGATCGAAGGAATGTTTGGCCACGTATTCAAGCTGATCGGTGTTGACCTGCCCGCCCAATGGCCGCGGATGACTTACGCCGAGGCAATGCGCCGATACGGCTCGGACAAGCCGGATTTAAGATTTGATCTTGAGTTAATCGATATAACTGAAGCGGCACGAGCGACTGAATTCGCACCCTTTATGGCGGCGGGATCCGTCGTCAAGTGCATTAAGCTGGACGATCGGAGGTTTACCCTAGGTGAAGGATTGACCCGGAAGTCTCTGGACACGTTACAGGAATTTGTAAAGCGGTACGGAGCTAAGGCTTTGGCGCATGCGAAGATCGGTTTTGTCGGACAGGTCGAAAGCGCGATGCGCGAATGGCTGCAATCCGACGAAGTGATGACCAGCGAAGGAGTGCTAAGGTCTTCACTGCTGAATGCGATTGGCTTGGACAACGTCAAGCGACTGCTTCTGGCAGCAGGCGTGTCTCCAGGTGACCAAATACTTATAGTTGCGGGGAACAAGTCCGTCGTTGAAAAGTCACTAGGAGCGCTCAGACTAGAGCTTGCGAGACTCCATCAGATTGTTCAAAAAAACGAAGAAGTCGATGGAAAGCTGTACAAGCCTTTGATCGTAACGGAATTTCCAATGTTCGAGCACGACGAAGAGACCGACCGCTACACTGCGGCACATCATCCATTTACATCGCCGATGGATGAGGACCTGGAAAAGTTCAAACAAGCCGTCGAAAACGACGCCGATCATCATTTGCTTGGTGAAGTACGTGCAAAGGCCTATGACGCCGTCATCAACGGCTACGAATGTGCCGGCGGCTCTATCCGGATCCATCAAAAAGAGATACAGGCGTTGAACTTCAAAGCCCTCGGCCTGTCACCGGAAAAAGCCCGCGAACGCTTCGGCTTCTTCCTCGACGCCCTCGAATACGGCACGCCCCCGCACGGAGGCTTCGCCGCCGGCATCGAGCGCACCTGCATGATCCTATGCGGCACCGAAAACATCCGCGACGTCATGGCATTCCCAAAAACCGCATCGGCACAGGACCTCATGATGGACTCGCCGGGTGAGGTAGACGCGCCGCAGTTGAAAGAACTTGGAATTAAGATAGACGAGTGACTACTTTTGCTCTTCTGATTCGTAGCCGTAATAAGCAACTAAATTCTGCAATTCAATTTTAAGTTTATATGTTTATTATCTGTAACCGTCGCTGTTTGATCTGACCCCGTTGTGATCGTCCTTGAACGCCTCGATAAACGCTAATCTAGCTGGCTAATCTATCAAACGCATCACCGCTAAACTTGAAGTGGCTTTCATCCTGGTTGCTGACTGCACCAAGTCTTTCATAGAAACTAATGGCGGGAGCATTCCAATCCAATACCTGAAAGTCGATCCGTTCACCGCCTTGAGATTTTGCCGCTTGCGCTATCTTTTTCAGCATTGCTTCCCCAACACCCATCCCGCGATAGTTGCTATCGATAAAAATATCCTCTAGATAGAATCCACGCTGACCGCGAAAACTGGCAAAACTCTTATAAAATAGGGCGTAGGCAATCATGGTTTCATCATCAAAAGCAACAATCCCTTCGACATATGCTCCGTCGAGAAACATAACGGCGGCGAGTTTGTCCTCGGTTATATCACAGTATTGGCCTAGTTTCTCGTATTCCGCAAAATCGCGCATAAGACGAACAATACCGGG
Source organism: Chloracidobacterium sp. (assembly GCA_043722725.1). Taxonomy (GTDB): domain Bacteria; phylum Acidobacteriota; class Blastocatellia; order Pyrinomonadales; family Pyrinomonadaceae; genus OLB17. The sequence continues at coordinate 7,886 of JAYSON010000388.1, read as the reverse complement.
AACATTTTCAGCCGATGCAATTTGTATGGGTATATTCATAAAGAAAATGGCCGCACGTGATCGATAGTTCATCAAGTACGGCCACCGAGCTAACATTCCATTTGATCTTTAGGTTTTCTTCTTTGGAGCTACTTTCTGAGGTGTTACTTTCTGGGGTGCAAGTTTCTGTTCATTTTTCAGAAGATCGACAGCGTCTTTTACACTCGCCTTCAACTTATGTGTCTCGGGCGCAACTTCCGTAAATCGCTGCATAAAATTCAAACCTTCCTGCATCTGGGCCTTATCGCTGTTTCCGTAGCCAACACTGAACAAACATAGACCCGCTCCGGCAAGGGCATCGGCGCTGTCGGGCGTGGTTCCAAGAATCCTTTTGTAGGCAACTATCGCCGCATCGCAATCGCCAGTTTCGCGTAGCACGTCCCCAAGGGTCATTTCTGCCGTCGCCTTCTTTATGGGATCCGGTTCCATTTCAAGATACGCAGCAAAAACGGATGCCGCCTCTTTTCCTTTCCCAGTGTCAACGCCGCCGACTGCTTTCAAGCGATGAATCTCCATTGCGTTACCGAGTAATTCGAGGCTCACGTTTGCACGCGTTTTTTGCTCGGCAGGATCGGTTGGAGCCGGGGCATTTTTAATAACGGCCATCGCCTGATCGAATGCGGCAAGCCCCTCGTCATAATCCTTATTCGCAGCTTCATATTTGGCTTTTCTGATAGCTGTATCGGTCGAAGCAGCACCTTCCTTGTAGGAGTCATACCCACGGGCTTTGTGTGCTACCATCTTACCGTTCAACATTACCGGGGTGCTGCCCACAAAATCCGGAACGGCAACGACTCCTTCACTAAATTTTGCGATTGCAACTTCATAGTTCTTAGCCTTAAGTGCAGCTATTCCTTCCGTGTTTGCTTTACTTGCGATCGCGTCACCGTCTTGAAGTTTTTTATTCTTCTCCTCGACATCTGCCTTCTTTTTCAAAAACTCTTCCTGCTCCTTCTTTTGAGCGGCCGTTAACTCGCCGGCAGGAATGTTAACGGCGGATGTCAAAACTTCTCTAACCTCGGCTTCGGTTAACTTGCGGCCATCGCCTTCGGAAACAAAAATAACAATATTGTCGCGGCCCGCTTTTACACCGGGCTCTATTTTCGGGCCGATGCCTGTACCGCTTACGGCAAGAGCAAAGACTTGGCCGGGTGGAAATCCGACAAAGCTAAATTGGCCTTTTTGATTGGTTTTAGACGGGGGCGGGGTACCTTTCGCGACATCGGTCCGGTAAGCATCAACTACCGCATCCGCGACCGGCACCACCGTACCATCAGCTTTCTTGAGTTTGACTTCACCGCGAACCGGAGCGGTTTGCGCAATTGCGATAACACTTCCCGCGCAAAGTAGTGCGGATGCTAAAAGAAACGTAAACGAGAACTTGCGATACATTTGAGATCCTCCAAAGATGTCTGAAAAACGAGAATGCGGACTTAAGATGCGCTGTTACAATAAAGGGTTTATCGAATTTATCTAGTCTAACCCAATTCTAGTGAAATCTTGAAGTTTCAAGCCACATTTGCTGCAAAAATCTTCGAGTGTGAAAATTTATGATTGCGCGGCTATATGGTATCGTAAATTTTCGAAATTGCGTCATTACGAAGCGAACATTATGTCGATGGAGAGAATTTTTAATTTTAGTTCGGGACCTGCAGTTTTGCCAGTACCAGTGATTGAGAAAGCACAGGAAGAAATGCTTTCGTTTCATGGTATTGGAATGAGCATAATGGAGATCAGCCATCGCTCGCCCCAATTCGAGGCAATACTTGAATCGGCAAGAAAGGGCATTCGCGATCTGCTTCAGATACCCGCGAATTATCAGATCTTATTTTTGCAGGGAGGAGCGTCCTTGCAATTCTCGATGGTCCCGATGAATTTTCTACTTGATGGGAATTCGGCGGATTACATCATCACCGGTGCATGGGGTGAGAAAGCCCTCACCGAAGCGAAACGCTGCGGCAAGGTCAACGTTATATTCACCGCAGCCGAAAGCGGATTCAAATCTGTTCCAGCGCAGGACGAGTTAAGGTTCACACCCGGTTCCCGATACGTTCACTATGCGTCGAATGAAACGATAGATGGTGTTGAGTTCAAATACGACCTCAACGGATATGGGATTCCCGTCGTCTGCGACGCATCTTCAAATATACTTTCGAAACCGATCGACATCGAGAAATACGCCCTAATATACGCCGGTGCTCAAAAAAACATCGGTCCCAGCGGCGTGACACTCGTCATTATTCGCGATGATCTGCTTGAGGCTGCACCGGCGAGCCAACATTCTATGCTCGACTATCGAAACTTCGCGGAACAGAGTTCCATGCCAAACACACCTAATACGTGGGGTATTTATTTGATAGATCTTGTTTGTGATTGGCTGAAAACGCAGGGTGGACTCGTTTCCATGAAAGAAAGAAATCAGGACAAGGCTGCAACATTATACGAGGCTATCGATTCAAGCGACGGCTTTTACCAGGGTCACGCCGAAAGAAGCGCCCGTTCTCTGATGAATGTAACCTTTCGGTTGGCGTCCGAAGATCTTGAGAGCCGGTTCTGCGATGAAGCACTGGTAAATGGTCTAAGCGGCCTCAAAGGACACCGCTCCGTCGGTGGAATTCGTGCTTCCATTTACAATGCTTTCCCGAAAACAGGGGTTGAAACACTCGTCGATTTTATGAACGATTTTGCTGTCCGAAATAGCTGACGGACAACCGCCCTAAAATCCAGCAAAACCCAATTTTAAAAGCAAACTGACCGGTTCACCAACGGTCAAAAATAGTCAATTTATCCTCTTCAGAATGTCAATCAACTCCTCTTCGTCACTTTCCGAAACAGTTCTAAGATCGATGAGAACCTTGTTGTCAACGATTCGAGTTATGACCGGCGGTTTCGAACGCCGCAGTGAGCGTTCGAGTTCGTGATCCGAATGTGTTTTATGCGTCAACGCGATAAGAGTCGTCGCTGGCGACACATCAGGCGCGGCACCGCCGCCCACCGCTGAATTACCGGGAATAATCTCGATGTTCATTTCACTTGTAGAATCAAGCACTTCCTCTAACCTTGCCTTGAACGATATAGCTCGTTCCATCATGGTTTCCACAGACATCGAGAGCATTTGCAGAACTGGAACTTCTTCCTTTGCGGTCTCTCTTGCGTAGGCACCCAGTGTCGCTTCAAGTGCGGCACAAATTGTCTTGTCGACCCGCACCGCACGATAAAGTGGGTGTTTCCGCAGCCGGTCGATCAGTTCTTTCCTGCCGACGATCAGGCCCGATTGCGGCCCGCCGAGAAGCTTATCGCCGCTAAAGCTCACAATATCAGCTCCCGCCGCGAGAGACTGGCTAATAACCGGCTCATCATTCAAACCGAAATCATTTAGATCGATCATTGCCCCGGAACCTGCGTCCTCATAAAGCAAAATGGCATTTTCGTGAGCCAGACGTGCTAGTTCGGAAACCGACGGTTTCTCGGTAAAGCCAACTATTCGATAGTTCGACGGGTGCACTTTGAGAATAAGCGCCGACTGCTCACTTAGAGCTTTCTCATAGTCGGAAAGTTTTGTCCGGTTGGTCGTACCGACCTCGCGCAAGACTGCACCGGATTGTGTTAAGACATCAGGGATGCGGAAATCGCCTCCGATCTCCACCAGCTCGCCCCGCGATACCAAGACTTCGCAACCTTTAGCAAAAACCGATAGCACGAGTAACGCGGCAGCAGCACAATTGTTAACTATCAGAGCGCTTTCGGCACAGGTCAGATTCGCCAAAAGTTTCTCTGCATTTGAACATCGCATTCCGCGTTTACCGGTTGCAACGTCATATTCAATTGTGCAGTAGCCCGAGGCGTCGAGCACCGCTCGCCTCGCATTTTCCGAAAGGGGAGCCCGCCCGAGGTTCGTATGTATAACAACGCCCGTAGCATTTATGACTCGCCGAAGTCCCAAATCACGTTCAATCCGCCATGCTCTATTGAGCCTAGTTATCGATTCTTCGAAAAGAAATTCCCGCGTTACCGTTTGGTGCCCATCGAATTTCGGAGCGGAGCTTTCTTGTATCTCCCGGCGGATCGACTCCTTCGCATGTCTGGTAAGCGATAAAGTTCGCTTTCGCCCCAGCTCCAAAATCATTGCGCGGACGGTTTCAGTCCCAAGCAGCTCGTCTATAGATGGCAGCAGTCCAAAAACCGCGGTCTTTTCCGCACCGTTCGAATTCTCCATGACAATATTCTACCGAAAAGTTGTTCAAACTTTGGAATTCTGACGTCAATCGAAATTTATACCTTAAGAGGGTTCCCTCTTTCTCCTTTAACGCAACCACAAAATCATGGCAGCAATCGCAAATAAATTATACAGAAATTCGACTAAACGTCTTGAAGAATCTTTCAGTTTTGATAAACAACTCGTTCGGTTAGAAGACGATATTCGAAAACTTAAAATAGACTTTGACATCTACTTCAACGGTACCTCAAAGCGTCCGCCGCTCGAGGCCCGTGCGAGGCTTGAATCTTATATCAAGCGTGTATCAGACAATCGAAGTATGACCTATGCCCAACGTTATCAGTTGAATGCGCTGATCTCCCGTTTCACGTCTTATCGGGAACTGTGGCGACGAACACTGAGAGCAAAAGGCGAAGAACTGATCTAGACGAAAAAAGCGAATCAGCTATTGTTGATCCGCTTTTGATTGCCTTGATTGTAGTTTGCGATTCATGCCGATGATCGGTCTCGCAAATTCACGCTTTAGGCTTCCGCAACTTTCATTACGTTCTCTGCCTGTGGTCCCTTCGGGCCGTTGGTTACCTCATATTCGACTTCCTGACCCTGAATCAGCGTCTTATATCCTTCACCAGTGATCGCACTGTAATGCACGAATATATCCTGCTCACCGGGTTGTTCGATGAAGCCATACCCTTTTGCGTTGTTGAACCACTTAACCATTCCTAATGCTTTAGACATTTTCCCTAATTCCTCCTAAAAACTTCAAAAATTAACAAGTTTCTACCGAATGTGTGCCCTCACGAGCACCTGTAACAGAAAAACCGCGCTCCGACAACGCCATAAAATGGCATTCTCTAGCGCGGTTTAAAATCTAATTTGGACACGGACATTTCCAAACGAATATTAAATCTTAAACTTCAAGATTTTCAGAGCCTGTTGCTGAATTATTGATTGACGAAAGAAAATTTAACGCCATTTGATGCTTGTGTCAAGAACTTTCTCATTTTCCAGCTAAAATATGGAAAAAAAATTGACTTAAATCGCGTGATGAACCATGATTAGGCTTAATTTTAGACTAATTCCACCACAGTTAAATGGCCGAAGAATACGGGAAAAACGCCACACTTTCTTACAATAAATATCTCAAAGTTCCGGAACTGATAAAGCTTCAAGAAACGCTCTCGGATCCGCCGAGTCACGACGAACTTCTTTTCATCGTCATCCATCAAACCTACGAACTGTGGTTTAAGCAGATTCTGCATGAGATCGACGCAACGCTGGAATGGATAAGAGATGGCCGTTTATTTCGTGCAAATCACTCTCTTCGCGGGGTCGTGTCAATCGAGAAGATTCTCGTTATGCAAATCCACCTGCTCGAATCGATGGCTCCGATCGGCTTTCTCGAATTTCGCGACAAGCTAAATCCGGCAAGCGGTTTTCAATCAATGCAGTTTCGCGAATTGGAATTTGTTTCAGGTGCTAAGGACGAAAAAATTCTGAACACATTCAAAGAAGACGAGTTCGCATTTGCCCGTCTGAGCGAACGGTTTAACGCACCTTCACTTGCAGATGCATTTTGGGCGTTTACCGGCCGCAATGGCTTTGTCACAGCGACTCATGAAGATCGGGTTAACGCGACGGTGGAAATCTTATCGGTCCCTGAAAAATACGCCGAGCTTTATAATATGCAGGACCTGCTTATCGAGCATGACGAATTGATAATCTCGTGGCGTTATAACCATATTTTGATGGTAGAAAGAATGCTCGGAATGAAACGAGGCACCGGCGGATCGGAAGGCGTAGGTTATTTAACGACCACTTTGACGAAGAAATTCTACCCAGAGCTATGGGAGGCACGCACGCACCTTAAGGTCAGTCCACTATAAATCATATGCATTTGAAATATGTACTGATGTCAATGCCAATGTTGGTTAAAGAGCATCACTTTTATTTGAGCCGCAATCTCTTCCCGTCTTAAAATTTTGTAGAGTTACGTGAATTCCGGTAAAATTTAAGGCAAATTGGTTATCGGTCCTCGTCAAGACAAGGGACGCAAAGAAAGGTTTGAGCGACGGGAGGTTTTATATGGGCGAATTCGGGTACCAGCCGCGCATTAGGCTGCTTGACGGGCATTTAACTCTCGATCCGCAGATCATATCCATGATACAGGAGATCGAAGCTCACATGGTCGCGCGCCGCATCCTAGCTGATATGATGCGGCCTAACTGGAATTTAATCTTACCGACCTTCCAATCGATACTGTCGACCCCGCAGCCCAATATATTCGCAATGCCGGTGCCTCCGGCGGGGATTCCCGCACCCTACCCAAACGCAGCAGGACCTGTTGTACCGAGGGCCGTCGAATTGTCCGATATCGCGGGCGCAATCTATCAGTTGCCCGCGGTGCAGGGACTCCTTACGCGCGCCCATGATGAAGGCTTGCGTCAGGTTCGGCTTTTACGCACCGAATGGGAAAGGGCCCCGGTGTCCGAGCGCATCGTCATGGTGACGATGACGGCGGCTTTTGCCGGAGCCTTGATTACGCCGGTCATCGCCAATCAGCCGACACGAGACCTCGCCTTCGGCTTAATCAAAGGGCACGATATACCGATACCGGGAGTCGGGGGCCTGTCATTTCAGATTCTCGATGCCGGCGGCTCTATTACCGCTCCGCTTGGCATACCTGGACTGTCCGGAAGAGCTCGCCTGCAACTTCCCAATTCGGCCGCTCCGAGTTATGAAGCGACGATTACTTTCGATGTGATGGCGTTCCTGAGATCGCGCTCTTCATCGCGGCCCTGACTCTGCTCGAAGGAGAACTCGTACGGTACTCAAAGAGCCATGCGGTATCGCCGGGGTTGGCGTGAGTTTTATCCGGCGGTCACACAAAAACAGCAAAAACCTCGTTCGAGAATAGCATTCCTTTTTGCGTTAACCTTAAATGACCGTCTGAAATTTCTAAAAGCTCGGCCTCTTTCAAACGGTTCAAATCTCCACGGTATTTGGCTTCAAGATCTAACCCGAAACGATTTTGATATTCGGCCAGGTTAATTCCATTGTTGAGCCGCAAACCGAGGAATATAAACTCCGATGCAATGTCGACTTCCTCACGCGTCGTTTCCGCCGAGCCGCTGTTTTCGACCACCGAAACATATGTGGCCGTGTCTCTCTCATTTGCATATCGCTCGCGGCCATCGAATGAGTGAGCCGAGACGCCGAAACCGTAGACGGGATCGAGCCGCCAATACTTTGTATTGTGCCGCGCTTCGAATCCGGGTTTGCTGAAGTTTGATATCTCATACTGCATATAACCCGCGGCGGCAAGGCGATCGATCATCATCTCAAACATCTCCGCGGCAAGGTCTTCGTCGGGCATCGGGCGTCGGCCCGCGCGTAGCTGCTCGGCCAGCGGTGTGCCTTCATGAATTTCGAGCAGGTATAGCGAGAGATGTTCGGGCTGCATTCTGACGGCTTCATCGAGATTTCTTTCCCAATCGTCAAGCGTCTGGCCCGGCAGTCCGGCGATCAGGTCGAAGCTGATGTTTTCAAAACCGTTCTCACGCAAAAGCTTGAAAGTCTCACGCGCCTCGTTAGCATCATGACCGCGCGCCAGCAGCTTCAAATCGCGTTC
>JAYSON010000387.1:0-2260 GCA_043722725.1 Chloracidobacterium sp. | reverse complement strand
GCCGTTGTTTTCCACGAGAGCGACGAGCACATCGAAGGTCTTGGGCGGTAGCAAAAGAACCTCGCCCCCGTGCCGCAACTGTCTGTTTGCCGCATCCAGCTCGAAGCCGTCGAAACTGTAAATTTCCCGGTTTTGCACGCTCATTAACTATCTTTGGAAAATATTCGGAAAATATTCCGGAAACCTTTAGGACTTTATTTGCTGTCTTGCGGCAGTATCGGCGTGTGCCGTCAATTTACTGATCGTATCGTGCCCGTGTTACAAGGCGGCGCGATTATAGCAGAAATCCTCTGCTCCCGAAAACTAAACGGTACCGCCAGCATCTTGCTGGCAGTCCGGTGGGCATCTCGCCCACCGATACGGCGGCAAGATGGCGCCGGGACAGCCGCCAAGATGGCGGCGTTGGAAAAAAAGGAGACCAATGAATATCAAAAAGAATTTCTTACCGGCGTTTGCTCTCGCGGCAGGTCGCGGCGGCGAATGGGTTAGCCCGTTGGTGTTTGCACGTCGCGAAGAAGTTGGTCCGCCCGACCTCCGCCCTGCGCGATTGGTTTCAACAGTCGTCGTGCGCGAATTCGGGCGGACGCTCCTTAACCTTCCGGCGGTGCTGAAAGGCTTCGACCCGCAACCGGACCCGCCGCGTTAAAAGTAGGCAGACGGCGGTAGGCGAAAGGCAGTCAGCTGTATTTGTCGTAAAAAGTTCAGAGTTCAAGCTTTTAGTTTGACTTCAGAAACACGCTGATGCGTGGACTCTGAACATTGGAGCAAAAAATGAATCATCGGACGGAGACAACAATTATCACGATCGAAACATTTCAACGCACTACGGTCCACTTGCGGCGGAAAGCAAAAATCGCCTGGTGCGACCGCTGCAAAGCAAAGACGGTGATGCTGGCACCGAACGAAGCCGCCGCTCATTTGCAAATCACCACCCGCGAGATTTTCCGGCTGACGGAAGCGGGCGATGTTCATTGTTCGAAAACCGAAACGGGCGAGTTGCTCGTCTGCCGCAACTCGCTCGCGGCACTGACGAAGCATAATAAACCAACATTCAGAGCGCGGAGAGATTAAGAGGAGATGTTTATGTCATCGATCAGGGACAAAATTATTGACGTCGGTGTCGCTGAAGCAACGCCGCCACCCTATGGCAAGGTGTCCGATTACCGGACCGATGGAAAAGGCAGACGTGCCGGCTGGGAAAGTTTGAAAAACTATTTTGACGATGCCGTTCAAGGCTGGACACCGCAGAGCTGGGAAGTGCGCGGAAAGATTCTGGTTGGCTCCGAACGGAAGGAAATTACCTATTTGCAGGGTGTTCAGATACCGAATTATCGTGTGCCGCAGCTAAGCAAACCGTCGGGCGTTTCGTGGTGCGGTATTTTTGCGACCTGGGTGATAAGAAAAGCCGGGTTGGAGGACACCAAATGGGTCGTCGGCAAGGGCATCGTTGGCTCGAAGGTAAAAACGGTGATGGGCAACACCGGCTTTAGCGTCGGGGACGTCATCGTTTTAAGCGGCGGGGAAGTTCATCACGCGATCGTGGCCGAAATGCCCGACGATTACTTGGGCGACAACTCGCTGAAAACCATTAACGGAAACAGCGGGGCTCAATCGATCGAGATTCACCGGAAATTCTCAACAAAGCAAGTCGCGTACTACTACAAAATTCTCGATTAGCGAGCAGACTGGAGTGCGCCGGTGGATCATAAGGCCGAAGAACTTTCTGCCCAAGCCCCAGCATAAGTAGGGCGAAATCCGGCGGCACGCACGCGCAACAAACGGCTCGACCTTACGATTTTCGAAGTTTGCGAATAGAAGTAAGGAGAAAAATTATGGGATTCATAGACACTTCAGACGATCCGAATCTACCGGCCTTTTACAACGTCGTTCACGCCGTCGGGGTGCAGTGCCCGAACGCGAGGGACGATGTGAAGCTGGTTCAATATCTGCCAATTGCTTTTTACGATAAAGCACTGGCGTCCAGCAGCGTATATTCCAGACCAAAAGGAAATATGACCATCGACGGCGTTTGCGGGCCCGTTACCAATAACTGGATTCTCAAATTCCAGCTCGACGTGAACACCCGATATCCCGGAGCGCTGGCCGCCGACAATCGCGTTGACCACGTTCGGAATAAAAACCTTGTCGGTTCATTTACCGGGTTGGCTTATACGCTGGCCGTCCTTAACAACTTTGTTAAGAAAATAAACCCGGAAGCCTTCGTCATGTGCCCGCAGATAGTTCCGCTGGAAAATCCGGC
>JAYSON010000386.1:0-6659 GCA_043722725.1 Chloracidobacterium sp. | reverse complement strand
ACTTACAACTGACCCGCTCGACATCGGCGAGATAGCCCGCCGCGTGGTTCCGCCCGAATGCGGGGCGACTGTCACGCTTGACGGCTATGTTCGCCAATTCACAAAGGGCCGCGAGACGTTGCATCTTTTCTATGAAGCCTACGAGCCGATGGCGCTCAAAGAAATGCAGAAGCTGATCGAAAAGGCACATGCGGATTTCGAGATATCGAACATCCGCATCGTACACCGGCTTGGCAAGCTGGAGATCGGCGAAACGAGCGTCGTCATTTCCGTAGCCGCACCGCACCGCAATGACGCGTTCGCCGCCTGTGATTGGCTCATCCGTGAATTAAAGCGCACCGTTCCCATTTGGAAAAAAGAAGTCTATGCCGACGGGGAAGTCTGGGTTGAGGGCAGCGAAACGTAACATTAAATTTACAAAAACGTAACATCGATTCTTGCCTGACCGTACAACCTGTAATATCATTTCGATCCCAAAGCTTATTCAAGTTAGATAATAATTTTAAAGGACACAAAAATGCGTAATATTATTGTTCTGTCATTAGCAATCATTCTCTGTGCGACGGGAGCGTTCGCACAGTCACAATCAACCACAGGAAATATCGAAGGCCGCGTAGTCGATCAAAACGGTGCCGTCGTTCCGAACATTGCTGTTTCGGCGACCAATCAAGACACCGGTTTCGGCAAAACGACAGTTACAAACAGCGATGGCGGTTACATTTTTATACTGCTGCCGCCTGGCAATTATAAGGTAGAAACCGGCGCGGCGCAGGGCTTCGCCGTTTCGACCTACGAAAATGTCAAAGTAACGGTCGGAGCAAAGAATACGATTGAGATAGCGGTTTCGGCGGGTGGAACGACAAACGTTGTCGATGTAAATGCCGAGGGCCAGGGCGTCGAAACGACGCGAACATCGATTTCTTCAACCGTCGATGAACGGCGAATCATAAATCTTCCGACGAACGGGCGAAACTTTCTCGATTTTGCGACCCTCACGCCCGGCGTCGTCCGTGATCCGACGCGTGCCGGCGATTTGTCAGTCGGCGGTCAAAAGGGAACGCTTAATAGTATTCAAATTGACGGCGCCAGCAGCGACAACACATTTTTTGGGCAATCGTCCGGCCGTACCGGCTCCGGACGAGCTCCTTCCCAGTTTTCCGTTGATACAGTTAAGGAATTTCAGGTAAATCAGAATGGATTTTCCGCTGAATTTGGACGAGCTGCCGGTGCCGTTATCAATGTCGTCACCAAATCAGGAACCAATAAGTTTACTGGAAGCGCCTTTGAGTATTTTCGAGATGAATCTCTAAATGCAAAAAATCCGTCGTTCACGCCTGCGCGGCCGAAGCCTTTTGGACAAATTAATCAATTTGGGGGAACGTTCGGTGGACCAATCCGGAAAGATAAGATTTTTTTCTTCGGGGCTTACGAGGGCCAACGTTCGAAACTGCCGAATCCTGTGATATTAAACTCATTGACATCGGCACCTGCAAACGTACAGGCCTTTCTCGGGCCCAAGGTCGCATCCTATAATGTTAACCGTCAGCAGGACACTTATCTTGCAAAAGTCGATCTCAATTTAAACGAAAGAAATCAGGTCTGGGTCAGATTCAACCAACAGAATTTTACCGGTACAAACCTTGAAAACTCGGGTACGTTGAGTTCGGCCGAGCATACGGGAAATAGCAACGTTACAACATCGGCGTTAACCACAAACTGGACATTCGCGATCACGCCGAAATGGATCAATGAGTTTCGCTTTCAGTATTCCCGAGATCGAGAGCCGGGATTTGCGAATTCAGACAATCCTGAACTGACCGTGTCTACAACTGACGGCACGTTCAACATCGGTCGAAATAACTTCAGCCCGCGCGAAACGACGATAAAACGTCTCCAGTTTATTGATAATCAGACCTACATTGCCGGCAATCACGTTATCAAATACGGAGCAGATCTGCTCTTCGACCAGATATTTAATTTTTTCCCCGGCCTTTTCGGCGGCTCGTACGCCTTTAACGGCGGTTACTCTCAGCTTTCAAGCTATTTGGCCGGAACACCCACCACGTTTCCGACTACGTTCCGACAGAGCTTTGCGGGGCCGGGAACGACGGGCGGCACGACGAAGCCAAACAATAAGGAATATGGATTCTTCGTTCAGGATGACTGGCGAGTAAGCCCGAAGCTCTCGGTCAATCTGGGCCTGCGATATGACTATCAGCAAATTGCAAAGCCGCCCATTTCTAATTCGAACACCGTCACATTTCAGGACCCGACTACTTTTACTACACGTCCAACGGGAATGCTCGCGAGTCTAGGATACGACACGGGTTTTCAGCCGAAGGACAAAAACAATTTCGCTCCCAGGATCGGCTTGAGCTACGCGTTCAATGACAAAACCGTGCTCCGCGGCGGCTACGGAATATATTACGGCCGCACACCGGCGATTTTGACTGGAACCGCGCACTCACAGAATGGAATCCAAGTGGTTGCGATCAGTATCACATGTTCGGGAGTCGCTCCTAACATTTGTCCGACATATCCGAACGTTTTTCCGGCAATTCCGACCGGTGCGAATAGAGCGGCTGTAAATTTGTATTTGTTTGATAAGGATTACAAACAACCGTTCACGCACCAGGCACGTGTTCAGTTTGAGCGGGAAGTATTTAAAAATACGATCTTCTCAGTTCAGTACACGATGTTTCGCGGTCAAGATTTAACCCGCACGCGAAACGTAAATCTATTCGCCCCGGTACCAGTTACCGTAGGCGGGCTGACATTCATGCGGTTTCAATCGGAAAGGGATCGATATGGCGACGCTATTACCAACAATTCAAACTCGCGTGCACGCCCGGTCCGCGATTTCGACCGCATCAGCTTATTCCAGAGCTCGGCAAAATCCCTTTATCACGGTCTGACCTTCGAACTAAACAAGCGGTTTGCCAATCGGTGGCAATTCAACATGAACTACACGCTGTCGAAAGCTAAAGACGATAAACCCGATCAGACGTCGGTTGTTCCGGGCGGCGGCGATGACGCAAAGATATCCGAAAACCAGTTCGATTTAACCGGCGAATATGGCCGCTCCGACCTGGACGTCCGGCATCGCTTTATCTTCAGTCCCGTCTATGAAACAGGCACTTTCAAATACAGCGAAAACAAGGTTCTGAGGGCACTATTGAGCGATTACGTTTTCACCGGCATTTTGACCGCTCAATCGGGTATCGCATACTCGGCGCTTGTCTCGGGTGATCCCAATGGTGATGGCATAACTTCAACAGATCGCGTTCCCGGAACGAGAAGAAATCAATTTTCGACTCCGTCTGCTTTTATTGTCGATATGCGGGTTGGACGCGTCATACGTTTTGGCGAGCGTTATCGGCTTTCTTTGTTTGCGGAGGGTTTCAATATCTTTAACCGAGCGAACGTTCAGGCCGCGTTCAACACGCAATTTGCCGCGGTTGTTGCAGGAGGAAGGTTGACCGCAATCAATCCACCTCCCGCGGCAACACCATTCGGCGCCCCGCGAACGTTCTTTTCCGGTTCGCCGTCGTTCACGTTCAACTCAAGTTATAATCGCGAATTTCAGTTAGGAATTCGATTCGATTTCTAGTTTGGATAGAGCAAGAATTTTGCATTGAGGCGGCCCAGGTCCGCCTCTTTATTTTTGTAATCCGCTTTGCGATACTTTCGCTATAACTTCATCAAAGTAAGCCTCCAGATCGCTGTTCGCACCGCGAAGTCCGGCGACGACGGCCACGCCCCATTCGACGTATTTGTGTTTTCGCTCCTCGTCCCAGTCAATGGCGGGGTTTTCGAAAACATCGCGGATATTGCTTATTTTGTCGGCTAGTTTGATTTGCTTTGCTTCATTGGACAAATGAGGTGCGTGTTCGATCTGAAGCTGTTTTCGAACGGCTGTTGGAAGCGATTTGTCGTCCGTAACCTCAAGGACAAATCCGCGCACGCGTTTGCCGAAAAGCTCTGTCAGCTCTTCTTCAGTCGTCTCCGTGTCTTCGATCGTGTCGTGGAGGATAGCGGCGATGAGAATATCGGTATCTTCGACCTGTCCGATATTTGCAAGGATATTGGCTACTTCAAGCGGGTGATTTATGTAAGGTTGGGCGTCGCTGCCCTTTCGCCGCTGCTCCTTGTGTTTATCGGCCGCAAAGCTCGCTGCTTGCAGTAGTTGTTTTGTATCGTTCATCTTTCAGGCTGTCAAAATAGGGCCAGAAAGTTAAAAACGCTGGCGGATCGACTATTTTATTACTTCGACGACAAGTGTCTGCTGTCCCGTAATAATAAATTGCGCTGGTGCAACCGCGACATCGCTCACGATCGTTTGGACGGCGGGCTTTACTCCGCCGGCTGTCCGGTCGTTATTCAGCGTGGCCAATACTGAAGGCGGTAGATTCGGCATTTCGCTTGCGCCGACGATCGCGCCGTTCGATGTCCGGACGATCTGAACATAAAGCCGGTCTGAGAGTTTTAACTTATTTATCGTCTTGATCAATTCGGCCAGATCACGCGGTACAAATTGCTGAATAGGTGATGTCTGCTGTATCGCCGCGCCGTCGCCGACCGTTATCGAAAGCGGCCCGGCGGGCGTGTCTGCCGGGATAACAACGGGAATTTTCTGGACGAAAATCTTGCCGGCGCTTGTTCGTGCAAATGCCTGAACTTCAACCGTATCACCTGCAACCGCACGCGTCCGGTCTAGCGAAATTCGCTCAAGCACGGCCGTATCGCTCCCGTCGTTCGACGCAAGATTTAACACAATTCCGCTGATCTGCATTGCATCGAAACGGCTTCTCAACAAAACCTGGACCGGAACGGCGACCGATGCGGCGGCAAGCTGTGTCGCGTTGCCGCCAGCAAAACGGCGTTGTATCTTTATCGATTCCTGGCCCTGCACTTTGATCTCACCAGAGACTTCAACGGTCGAATCGCCGAGACCTCGCTCTTGAGCCACCGCGGTATTGTAAACCGCTATATTCAAAAGAAGCGGCGTAAGAAAGTCGTCTCTGGCCACTTCGAAGTTTAACGTGTCGGTCTGTCCGCGACTAGTTTGAACGTTGATCCTGACTGGGATCATTTGCGGCACCTGACCAAGACTTCCAAAAACGCCGGTCGCCCGGTCTTGGGTCATTGTTCCGACCATCGCGTCGGGAACGGCGAGCTTAAAGGAATTGTTGATGTTCGGAACCACTGTAACGACATGCGATTCGGACATCGGCAGATCGGACGTGCCGAGGCTCAAAAACGGGTGGCCGAAGGCATAGATCTTTTCGCCGTCACGCCAGGTCACGGTTCCCGCCGCCGCAAGGCTGTAATCGCCTCGGGTCAATTGCATCGACACCGATGAGCCTCCGACGAGCGTCTTTTCATCAGCCATTTTTAACGGCGTGATCGCCGCAGCTCCGCCCACGGCAGAAACGGGCAGCAAGCCGGCTTGCATTAATTGCGGCGCGAATAAATTCAATGTTTCCTGCGAAAAGCCTGTAAATGTTATGGGCGTCGCGATGGGCTGGAACGATTGCCCGGCGACTGCCTTCAACGGGGAATTTATGTTCATGCCAGAAAAAAGCGCGTTTGAAACCGCCGTATTTTTCGGGAAGCCCGGCTGCCAATTTGTCGCGGCAAGCTCGGCAAACGAAACAGCACGCGGTTCTGCCGGCTTCGATCTGTCAATCTGTTTCTGTTCGAAGATCGCGATCATTTGTTCGATCGGCGTGATGCCGCAGATAGGTTCTTTTGAAAAAGGGAAGCTGTATGAGATCGCTCCGACGAGTTTGCCATTTATATACACAGGCGAACCTGACATTCCCGCAAACACGGCGGTTCTATCCGCGCTGCCGCCGCTTAAACGGCCAACGATCAGATCCTGTTTCGGTCCGACGCCGCCCGGCAATATGCCTAGGATCTCGACGTTGAATTCTTCAGGCTCACTGCCGCGAAATACCGTGCGTGCTGTGCCCCGCATTCCTTCTTTGACTTCAACAAGCGGCAGAAACTGTTGCGAACGAGCCGAGACCGCGCCCGATATTTGCGACTTGACGGCAACATTTTGCCCGTTAGTCGCGGTGATTGAGAACAGCGTAAGGATCAAAAGGGCGGCAATTTTTACGTTAATCATTGTTAAAAAGATTTTCCTTTTATAGCCGCTCTTATGTTACCATTTCAGGTGGCTCATCTAAAGCCTTTTCTAAAGAGCTGGCATTAAGACTCGCTTCACCGCATTCCGGTTGTACTTTCCTTTTTTTCAATTGAGTTATGGCTAAATCGACACGTCTTGTTAAGAGTTTCTACAGGCTCCTTTTCCCCGTGGTTATATTAATCGTTCTCGCGGTCGGAGCAGGTTCCGTCTGGTTCGCACGCGAATCATCGCATCCGGGAAGCGCGGCTTATCTGGTAACACCCGATAAATACGGTCAACTAAGTGCCCGAGGAGCCCAGGTGACGGAAGAAACCTGGATGAACCGCGACGGCACACAGGCCCGAGGATGGCTTTTGCGCGGTGCCGACAATTCCCCGGCGGTTATATTGCTGCATAAATACGGGGCAGATCGTTCGCACGTGCTGAATCTTGGGGTCAAACTCAACGAGGCGACCAATTTTACGGTGCTGATGCCCGACCAACGCGGCCACGGACAAAATCCGGC
>JAYSON010000385.1:0-3642 GCA_043722725.1 Chloracidobacterium sp. | reverse complement strand
TTCTTCAAATCGTCACCGCCCGTCCGGCCGCCTTCAAGTGTAACAAATGCCGCAATCGCCTGGCCTTTCAAATCATGCGGCCGACCGACGACTGCCGCTTCGGCAACGAATTCATGCGAAACTAGGGCCGATTCGATCTCAGCCGTCCCGAGCCGGTGGCCGCTGACATTTATCACATCATCGATGCGGCCCATGATCCAATAATAGCCGCGTTCGTCTCGCCGCGCTCCGTCACCGGCAAAATAGCAGTGCGGAATTTCCGACCAATACGCCTGTCTATACCGTTCGTCATCGCCCCAAATCGTGCGGAGCATCGAAGGCCACGGATGCTTGACGACCAGATAGCCGCCTTCGTTTGTTCCGACAGGAACGCCGTCTTTTGAGACGATATCGATGATAATTCCCGGAAGCGGACGCGTTACGGTTCCGGGCACGGTCGGCGTTGCTCCGGGCAGCGGCGAAATCATTATCCCCCCGGTTTCGGTCTGCCACCAAGTGTCCACAATGGGGCATTTTCCTTTTCCGATTACCTCGTGATACCACATCCAAGCTTCAGGATTGATCGGTTCGCCGACTGTCCCAAGCAATCTCAGTGACGAGAGATCGTGCTTTTGCGGATATTGTTTGCCCCATTTTATAAATGCCCGAATCGCTGTGGGTGCGGTGTAAAAGATGCTGATTTTATGACGCTCGATAATGTCCCAAAATCTGTCGTTGTCGGGAAAGTTCGGAGCGCCTTCGTACATAAAGACGGTTGCGCCGTTCGCCATCGGACCATAGACTACATAACTGTGACCGGTGACCCAGCCGATGTCCGCGGTGCACCAATAAATATCGTCGTCTTTCAAATCGAAAACCAATTTTGCCGAATATGCGATCTGCGTCAGGTAACCGCCGGTTGTGTGCAGAATGCCCTTTGGCTTTCCGGTCGTGCCGGACGTGTAGAGAATATAAAGGGCGTGTTCGGAGTCAAGCTCTTCGGCAGGACAATCCGCGTCGACGCCATCGATCAATTCGTGCCACCAATGATCGCGGCCTTCCTGCATTTCGACCGGGGAACCGGTACGCTTGAAGACAACAACGTTCTCGACGGTCGGACATTCGGCGGCGGCTTCATCGACGATTTGTTTCAGCTTAATTTCGTTACCGCGACGATATCCGCCATCCGCGGTGACGATCAATTTTACCTGGCAATCGATCACGCGGTCGCGGATAGCCTCAGCCGAAAATCCGCCGAAGATCACGGTATGCGTCGCTCCGATCCGCGCGCAGGCGAGCATTGCAATTGACAGTTCAGGGATCAGCGGCATATACAACGCCACACGGTCGCCGGTCTGTACGCCAAGTTTTTTCAGAACATTCGCAAATTTGCAAACCTCGGAGTGAAGTTCCAGATAGGTAAGCGTCCTGTTTTCGCCCGGCTCGCCTTCCCAAATTATGGCGTTCTTGTGTCTGCGTTCCGTTTCAAGATGCCGGTCGAGACAGTTATAAGAAACATTCAGCTTGCCACCCACGAACCATTTGGCGAAGGGTTCGTTCCATTCGAGAACCGTGTCCCATTTCCTGAACCAATGCAGAGTTTCCGCCTGTTTAGCCCAAAAAGCCGCGGGATCTTTTGCGGCCTCCGCGTACAAAGCTTCGTATTCCTCAAAGCTCTTGACTTGAGCTTTTGCGGCAAATTCCGCAGGAGGTGGGAAAACCCTGGATTCAATTTGTAAGGATTCGATACTGGATGATTCCGACATATGGCTTCAGTATAAATTACCCGAGTGCGGTGTTTAAAGTAGGCAGTCCCGATACCGTTGTTATTGGTGTGGGCATCTATACGGAAAACTCAACATCTAGCATAATCAGTGACAAAAAGGTATTCTATTTTCGATATGAATAATATTAAAGCATACGAAGAAGTGGTTGATTTTATCGCCGCCGGAACGACTCCGCAAAACGTCATTGCTTTTCGCCCGTCAGACGCAGCGCAAGAGCGCGTTTCCGATTTGTTGACGCGCGAGAAAGAAGGCGGTCTATCCTCTGCGGAAAAATCCGAGCTTGACCATTATTTGCAGCTTGAACATCTAATGCGATTGGCAAAAGCCCGCGCCCGCGATTTTTTGCCGAATGAGTAGCCGCGTCGGTCCGGAAATTCGACAGATTGTGGCAAGTCGCGCCAACTTTGTTTGCGAATATTGCCTTCTAGCCGAGGATGACGCTTATTTCAAACATCAAGTCGAACACTTAATCAGCCGCAAGCACGGTGGTTTATCGGAGTTAGAGAATCTGGCACTAGCATGTGTCTTCTGCAACCCGAACAAAGGAAGTGATATTGCCTCACTGATACCTGAAACCAATAAGTTAGTCCGTTTTTACAATCCGCGAGTCGACCGTTGGCGCGAGCATTTTCGCTTGAAAGGAGCCGTTATCGAGTATTTGACGGAGATCGGCGAAGCAACGATCCGCGTCTTGCGGATGAATCACGACGACCAAATGTTAGAGCGTGAAGTATTGAGTAGGCGAGGGCGCTATCCAAGCGAAGCGGCATTAGTGCTAATGACGGAACACTGACGATTAACACGCTAACCACCAATAAAACTCATCGTTCTTGCAGGCTGTACGAAGTCGCGATCGTTAATGTAGTGACGCGGCTCTTTCTTCATGGCGACATCCCGAATAAATTCGACGATCTCATCGCGGCTCGCTCCCTTTCTGATGAAATCACGAAGGTTGTGCTCGGTGGTCGAAAAAAGACACGTTCTGATCTGGCCGTCAGCGGTCAGGCGAATGCGGGAACAGGCGCCGCAGAACATTTCGGTCACTGGAGCAATGATGCCGATCTCGCCTTTTGCTCCGTCTTCAAATACATATTTCCACGAAGTTTCGCTTTCGCGGCTCGGATTTTTTAATTTGAGAGGAAATTGAGAATCGATTTTTTCGCGTATCTCCTTTCCCGGAACCACCATGTCGCGGTGCCATTCA
Source organism: Chloracidobacterium sp. (assembly GCA_043722725.1). GTDB lineage: Bacteria > Acidobacteriota > Blastocatellia > Pyrinomonadales > Pyrinomonadaceae > OLB17. The sequence continues at coordinate 672 of JAYSON010000385.1, read as the reverse complement.
TGACCGGAATCGAGCGGCATAAATTCGATAAAACGCACACTTACGTCCGTTTCACGCGCAAACCGGGCAAAATCCACGATCTCATCGTCATTGCATCCGCGAACGATCACAGCATTTATTTTCACCGGTTCAAAGCCAAAGGTCTTTGCCGCTTCTATTGCCGTCAAAACTTTATCCAACGCATCAACGCCGGTAATCTCTTTGAATTTGTCAGCTTTCAGGCTGTCCAGACTCAGCGTAACGCGGTCAAGTCCGGCGGCTTTCAGGCTTTCGGCTTTGCGGGGAAAATCGAAACCATTCGTCGTCAGAGCCAAATCCTGCAAGTTTGGTTTCAGACCGGCCAGTTGTTTTACCAACTTCGGAACGTCCTTGCGAAGGAGCGGCTCACCGCCGGTCAGGCGAATTTTCTCAATCCCGAGAGCGACAAAAATATCGGAAATGTAGGCGATCTCTTCGAACGTTAGAATCGTCTCCTTGCGGGCAAGCGGCGGTTCGCCGTTCGGAAGGCAGTAAAAACAGCGGAAGTTGCACCGGTCAGTCAGCGAAATGCGGAGGTCGCGGATAATTCGATTGTGTGCGTCGCGGAGCAGCATTAAGTGAATAATACATCAGACTATAGCACCTCGCCATCGCGGTTCGGTGGTATTTACGATTTATGATGATTGCAAGACC
>JAYSON010000384.1:0-1954 GCA_043722725.1 Chloracidobacterium sp. | reverse complement strand
AAAAAGGAAGGCCAGAACGTGATGTCGTAATGGCCGATGCCTTTCGCGACGACCTACGCTTCTGGGCTGAAAACGATAAGAAAATACTTCTTAAGTTGCTCGACCTAATGGAAGCCGTAGTACGCGATCCGTTTAAGGGGATCGGAAAACCAGAGCCGCTAAAACTAAATTTAGCGGTGCCTGGTCTCGACGTTTAACACACGAACACCGCTTTGTTTATTCCGTTCGAGATGACCGAATCGAGTTTCTACAGGCAAGGTATCATTATTAGGATTGAGTCGGGTTCACATGTTTGTTAACATCTATGCGTGAAGTTATTTACTACACAACGGCGAGTGGCGGCCAACCGGTCAAAGAGTTTTTGGACGGATTGAATTCAAAACATGCCCAGAAGGTGACTTGGGTGTTGGATTTGATAGAAGACTTACCCTTCATTCCGAAGCAGTATTTTAAGAAGCTCGTAGGTACGGATGATATATGGGAAGTCAGGATCGATTCCGGGAACGATACGTTTCGGCTATTGGGATTTTTCGACAAAGGAAATCTCGTTATTCTGACAAACGGATTCGTAAAGAAAACTGAACGAACGCCTAAGAATGAGATCGATCTGGCCGAAAAAAGAAAGAGAGATTATTTGGAGAGAAAAAGATGAGCGACCTAAAGAAATACGTTGCGGAACGAAAACGAACAGACAAAGAATTTGCCGATGGATATGATGAAGGCTACGCAAACTTCAAGATCGGCGTTCTGTTCAAGGTGTCCCGCGAACAGGCCGGAATGACGCAGGAAGAGGTTGCACAGAAATTGGGAACGAAGAAGTCTGCAATCTCGCGGATCGAGAACCACGCGGAAGATATTCGCCTCTCTACGCTGCACAAATACGCAAAAGCTCTTGGTAAGAAGGTTAATTTGGAGATCGTCTAAACGATCATCATCGATATCAAGAAAGACTTCCAACCATGCCCTGACCGCTGATAATATGCACATTAAGGGGTGTTATCAACGGCGTATGTTGTTAATAAGTAGTTATGCGCTTCTCGTTGATAGCCGAAAGGAGATTCAAATGAAAAAATTATTGGAAGCTACATTATTGATGTTTGTTACAATGCTGTCAGTTTCTGCCCAAAACAACAAAGCTGAACAGGACATCAGAAACCTTCTAGCCGAATACGAGCAAGCTGTGATTAAACGCGACATCGCTTTCGTGGAGCGCGTTTGGGCGAACGATTTTATCTATTCGGGGGCGAATGGCACGATGGAAAACCGGATGCAGTCGTTGGAATATTTGAAACAGGAAAGAGATAAACCAACTTACAAAATTAACTTGTTCAAAAATGAAAATCAAAAAGTGCGCGTTACGGGCAACACAGCGATTGTCACGGGTGATTGGACGCTGCAATCTGCTTCAGTTGATTCACCGGCGGACGAACCGCACACCGACAAAGGGCGCATCACAACGATTTTAGAAAAGCGCAATGGGCGTTGGATGATTGTCGCCGAACACGAGTCGGAACAGCCGCACGACCGGAAATTGATGGAGCAGCAAGTTCTTAAACTCAATCGGGAATACAGCAATATGATTCAGCTCGGCGACCAGACGGAGATTGAGCGCATTCTTGCCGACGATTATCTTTTGACGGACGAAAGCGGCAAAGTTTTCAGCAAAGCGGAAGATTTAGCAACTTATAAAAACCGCCAAATAAAAATCGAATCGGTGGAAACTCTCGACCAAAAAGTGCGCGTTATCAGTAATAATGCGGCGATTGCAACTGCGACAATCAGATTTAAAGGCACAAAAAACGGCAAGCGGTTTGATATAACCGAACAATGCACGACAACTTGGGTTTTCCGAAAGTTGCGCTGGCAAATCGTCGCCGACCATATTTCGTATGTCAAACAATAGAGTCCGACAGACAACGCACACAATAAATCAGCCTTGAAAGTAGCAGTCAAG
>JAYSON010000383.1:0-5186 GCA_043722725.1 Chloracidobacterium sp. | reverse complement strand
TCATCCAAGGGAACAGCCGTTGGTTCGATTCTTACAGTTGAAAAGCGTGTAATTCCGGCCGAAAAGGACAAGGCGGCTTCGACAGCACATTTTCTTGTTATCGCTTCCGAGACGGGCGAGATATCAAGCTTTGACCTATCCGAAGTGCGAAGCGTGAAACTTCTTGACGAAGGAACGAAACGCGACTTGAACGAATTTGCCAACGCCACAGCGTCTACACGCAGAAAAGACGCGAAAACCATTACAGTAACCAGCGACGGCACAGGCCATCGTGAAATGGTTGTCAGTTACACGATTGCGGCACCGATCTGGAAAACGACATATCGGGTCGTGCTGGATACCGAAGGAAAGCCGTTTTTTCAGGGGTGGGCGATTGTCGATAATGTCAGCGACGAAGATTGGATCAACGTACAGTTGTCGCTCGTTTCAGGCTCACCCGTATCCTTTATCCAAAACCTGCAAAAGCCCTTGTATCGCTACAGGCCGGTCATACCAATTCCGGAAGATCTGAATCTGGAACCGCAAATTTACGATGCGGAAAGTGGAAGCGGTTCGGGTTCGGGCGATGGTTACGGAAGCGGCTCTTCGAGCGGAGCCGGAGCTGGCGGCGTAAGTGAAACGGTTAATGTTTCGGCTGATTCAAGCATGGCAAATAACTTTATGAGTGACGGGACAAGCATCAGCACCGCACTTGTTAATGAACAATCCGGGGTGACGACGGCCGCTGTTGGCAGCGAACTTGGCGATCTGTTCGAGTATCGTATTGAAAACGCAGTTACCGTTCCCCGCAATCGCTCAGCGCTAATTCCGATTGTGCAGACGAAGATGGAAGGCGAGCGCGTATCCATCTATAACGAATCCGCCAGAAAAGATCGTCCCATGGGCGGAATGATGCTGACCAATACAACGCCTCTGACATTCGAAGGAGGCAGCTTGACCGTCCTAGACCGTGATGCATACGCGGGCGAGGCATTGATGGAGAGGTTAAAGCCAAAGGAACGCCGTCTTATCTCTTTTGCGTTAGATCTTGGAACACGAATTCACACCGTTGATGTAGGCGATGTCCGGCCTGCTCAGCTTATTAAGGTAGTTAACGGCGTGTTTCAGTTTCATTATTTTCGCAATGAGGAAAAAACGTATCACCTTGCAAATCAGACAGACCGCGAAAAGGTCATCTACATTGAACATCCTGTGCGAAAAGGTTGGGGCCTTTCCGATGATACGCAGAAGCCGGACGTTGTGACGGAACGCTACTATCGCTTTCGAGTAACGCTAAAACCGTTCGAAAAAGTGGAATTGCCGGTCAGTGAGCGTCAGGGTTTAATGGACTCCTATGCCTTATACAGCATAACCCGTGAGCAGCTAAACCTATTTATCTCTAAGCGTTATATCGATGATGCGACGCGGGCCAAGTTGGATAAATTGATTGATCTGAGGCTGCGAATAAATCAGATAGCCGTGAAACTAAAAGGCTTTGAAGATGAAGTAACGCTAATCGAAGCCGATCAGAAACGCCTTCGCGAAAACATTGAATCGTTATCTAAAACGCCGGAGGCGAAGGCACTGATCGCCCGGTACATCACGAAAGCCGGTGAACAGGAAACACGGCTGGAGACGATGGAGAACGAACGGAAGACTGTGCTTGCAGACAAGATAAGGCTGGAATTGGAGCTGGCAACCGAGATTAGATTATTTGAGATCAAGTAAGATCGTTAGCCACGAATTACACGAATATCACTAATTGAAAACTTAATTCGTGTGATTCGTGGCTTACCATCCTACACTTTGATATAGATGCGGCGTCTATAAAGCAGCCACATCAGGAAGAGCCAGAACAGGATAAAGCAGATCGCAAAGGCCAGTGATGCATTGATTGGTGAGGCGACGGACAAAAAGAATGTGTCGAATATCCATTCGTGGAGCGAGGTATCGGTGCCGTCGGCGGCGGTGACCTTAAACATTCCCAGGAGGCGGGCAGATATGCCGGAGAAAACGAATAGTGCGAGAGCGTTAACGCCGAAGATAACAAAGGGCTTTGTCCACTTTTTGTAACCTTTGATATCGATAAGCCAGTAGCAAAAGCCGAGAAAGCAGAGTGCGAGGCCCGATGTATAGAGGACATATGAGCTCGTCCATAACGATTTGTTTAGCGGGAAGACAAGGCTCCACGACCAGCCTGCGGCGAGCAGTACGACGCCGAAAAAGAACATCCCTGCGGCTATCTCGAACTTTGACCGCGGGACCGCTTCTCCCACCACCCCGTCAGCCGAAACGTCTGCCACCCCTCCTCTGGCAGGAGGGGAGCCTAGGAGCCACGTTCCAGTCAACACGCCGGAGATCGTCGTGACCAGTGCGGGAATTGTCGAAAGGATGCCCTCAGGGTCGTAAACCTTACCGCCCCGCCAAATGTGGTTCTCTGTTAATATCAGCCTGTCCAAATATGCTGCAAGATTGCACGCCTTGTCGTCGATGGTCGTCACATCGCAGCCCGGCACCGGTATCGCTGTCATCAAAAGCCAATACAGCAGCAGCAGCCCGCCCCCGATCATTGCCTGCTGCTTCCAGTTTGTGTGCAGAAACAATACGGAAACGATAAGGTAACAAACAGCGATTCGCTGCAGAACGCCGAAAATCCGCATTGTACCAAGGTTGTACGGCACAATGACAAAACCAGCCAGCCAAAATCCGGTTACAACCGCGGCCGTTGCCCCGGCCACGATAAGCGCAATCTTTCTCTTATCCCAAAGGTAGAAAAATAGCGCGGCGGTGTAGCCCAAAACTATCAGTACCTTTATCGCATATGGAATTTGGGTATCCGTAAACTTGAAGAACGGGATGGCCGACATTATGAGGCTGACGACAAAGATCGTAACGGCGCGGGTGAATATCTTGAAATAGACATCGCTGGTGATTCCCGCCTCGATACGTTTGCTCAGAGCGATTGGGATCGCAACGCCGACGATGAAAAGAAAGAACGGGAAAATATAGTCGGTCGGCGTAATACCGTGCCACGGAGCGTGTTCAAGCGGGCCGTAAATATGCTCCCACGAGCCGGGATTGTTGACCAGCGTCATTCCGGCAATAGTCATTCCGCGAAAGACGTCGAGTGAAATCAGGCGGTTTGGTGCAATTTCGTCAGCCATAAGTTGAGAGGTTTTCCGCGAAATAGATGTGGTTCAGAATCTTATTGCATATGCATTCGCATGTAAATCCTCTTTGATCCTATTCGCAAAATTCGCGTTATCTGCGGGCAAATTCTTTTCACCATCCGTTCCGCTCCCGAGTAGTCGTAATATGAGCCGTATGGTGCCGCGAGTGCCAGGCGTACATGGCCAGTACCTTTTCTAGCGTCCACGTTCCCGTTTCCGGATGAACGAATTCACGTTGATAATCCGCATCGCTCATAGATTCGAGCAGCGAAACCCATCGCCGGTGCACGCCATCGACGATAGCAAGCGAAACATCGACCGGCATTTTGCTGTCGGCAAGCTCGGCCCAGCGGTCTTCGTAATACGGCCGGATGGTTGGCGCCTCGACCTCGGTCAGCGCGAGTTTGAACCGGCACAGCGAATTAATATGGCTGTCGGCGACATGATGCACGGTCTGCCTCAGCGTCCAGCCTTCCGGTCGATACGGCGTGTCGAGCTGCTCATCGCTCATCCCTGACACAGACGCGACAAGCTTTGAGGGAAGCTCGGCAATCGTTTTGATATGCTCGCTCCGCGTCGTCGCATCGTCGCGATTGAATTGTCCGATTGGATATCGCAGATCTTGTTCCGGTGTTGGTTGCGTCATGTTTTTCTCCTGGGAACGCAGGCTCCCTAGCCTGCAACGCCGCGTCTTTGTGGCGTCATCTGTTGGCTATCTGAACTTGTCGTGAGACCAAAGGTTGTTCGTGCTTCGCACTCATGCAGGCGAGGGCTCCTGCGTTCCCGGCCGGACTACCCTCCATAAAAATTCTCAAACCTTGTAAATTCCTTCAGGAACGCGAGCTTTATCGTGCCGGTCGGGCCATTTCTCTGTTTTGAGATAAGCAGCTCGGCCATGCCGGCATTTTCGTCCGTCGGTTTGTAATAATCCTCGCGGTAAATAAATGCGACGACGTCGGCGTCCTGCTCGATGCTGCCCGATTCGCGCAAGTCGGACATCATCGGACGCGGCGGGTTCCGCGCCTCAGGTGCACGCGAAAGCTGCGACAGAGCGATCACCGGCACGTTCAATTCCTTCGCCAGGCCTTTCAGCTCTCGCGAGATCTGCGATACCTCCTGCTGACGATTTTCATTACGACGCGAGCCGCCCATAAGCTGCAGGTAATCGACCACGATCAGATCAAGCTTCTTTTGCTCGGCGGCCAGTCTCCGGGATTTCGCACGCATTTCGAGGACTGAGATGCCGGGCGTATCGTCGATAAATAATCGAGCTTCCGACAGCGTTCCGATGGCCCGTGCCAACCGCTCCCATTCCTCTCGCGATAGTATTCCACGTCGAAACCGGGCCGCATCAACCTTCGCCTCAGAGCTCATCATACGCATAACGAGCTGTTCTTTTGACATTTCGAGCGAAAAGAATCCGACTACCGCTTTTTCGTCAATCGCCGTATTTTGGGCGATAGTCAGACAAAGCGCCGTCTTGCCCATCGAGGGACGGGCGGCGACGATTATCAAATCGCTCGGCTGCAGGCCCGAGGTCATTTCGTCCAGCTCGCGAAACCCGGTCGCAAGCCCCGTTAAAGCATGAGATTCCCGCTTAGAATACTCCTCAACCTTTGCCAAAACCCTTTCGGCCACCGGCTGGACATGCGAAAACCCTTCGGCCGACTTGCGCTCAGCCAACGCAAATATCATCTGCTCGGCATGATCAAGCACAACGCGGGCATCGTCTTCTTCCTCGAGGGCCTCGCTCGTTATCTGATTGCAGGTTCGAATCAGGCTCCGCATTACGGATTTGTCCCGCACGACCTCGATGTAACCGGTCAGATCGGAAAAATGCGGCAGGCCGTAGGTCAGATTTGTGATCGTCGAGACACCGCCGATCGATTCGATCGAACCGTCTTTTTTCAGCTCTTCGCCGATCAGAATCGGATCTATACTTTTCGAGGCTTCGAAAAGCGAGATCATTCCAGTGAATATCCGCCGGTGAAGCGGCGAATAGAAATCCTCGGCCTTTAGCTGCTCGACCGCCTGCGA
>JAYSON010000382.1:0-4834 GCA_043722725.1 Chloracidobacterium sp. | reverse complement strand
GCCGCGATGATGAATGGAACGGCCTGATCCGGTACCTGCCACTGTGATAAAATATTCCTTTCAAAAAAGCCTCATCCTGACGACGGAAGCCCGGATCGTCGACATCCATGACGAAAAAGGCGACAGCGGAATGGGCGGTATGGGCATGGGTATGTAAGACTGGAGTGCAAGCCTCCCTGCTTGCGAACAGTTGCATCTCGCTTGTTTGTAATTCGAGGGGCTTCGTCTGTTGGGGACGAAGCCTTTCCTTGTAGGAGTAATCAATATGAATCTTGTGACGTCCGCATTAACGCCGGCCGAAATGCTCCTTGGCATAGAATTGGATAACGGCTGGACAGTTGTCGAAAACGTTAACAAAAAGGCTGGGGCGACTGGTGGTAGATTTTCTGTAGGCTATAAAGTTAGACATAAGGATGGTCGAGAGGGGTTCCTAAAGGCGATTGACTTCTCAGACGCGCTATCTTCACCAGACCCCGCGCGTGCTTTGCAAGAAACGACTGAGACGTTCAACTTTGAACGAGATCTTCTCGATAAATGTCGCAAAAAAAACTTTGATCGAGTCGTTCGAATTTATGAGGAGGGGAAGGTCGTCGTCAGCGGAATGGCAGTCCAGTACATGATCTTTGAGCTGGCCGCAGGGGATATGCGCGCCCAAATAGACCTTTCGTCAAAAATTGATCTGGTTTGGACTTTGCGAATGTTGCATCACGTCACAGTAGGGCTAAAGCAACTTCACAGTATTAATATTGCCCACCAAGACATCAAGCCATCTAATGTTGTGGTCTTTGAAAACCTAATTTCTAAACTAGCGGACTTGGGAAGGTCGAACCATCCTGATTTCGACCCTCCGCACCGAGCAAATGTATTTGCCGGTGCTTGGCCGTACGCCCCCCCGGAACTTCGTTACGGCTTCACTGATCCCGATGAAAATAAACGTCGGTTCGGTGCCGATCTCTATCTGTTAGGTAACATTGTCCTCTTTGCATTTACGCGAGAAACGATGGCAAATTTGCTGTTTCTGTTTCTTGAGCCACAATATATGCCCTATATCAACGGCAACAGCTATCATGCGGTCTTACCTTATCTTCAAAACGCGTTCAATGAAGCTTTACAACGTGTTCGACCGCTTATACCGTTGGAGGCTCGTGACGAGATCATACTAAGCCTTCGTTACCTCTGTGAGCCCGATTTGGAGCGTCGCGGTCATCCCAGGAATAGAGGATCGAGATCGTTAGAGCGATTCATTGAGACCTTTAATCAATTAGCGTATAAAGCAGAACGTGGCCTTTTCACGTTACGCGGTAATAAGAGATGAATATTGATTTAGAAGACAATGAGCGAAAGATTATTCCCCGCTGGCGTGACTTTCGCACGACCCTGATTTTAGGCGAACTCGGTGCGGCCCCGGGCCCAAGGAGTTTCGCACCATCAATCGATGAAGTTGATTTAGCTGAACAGCGAGAAGGTTGGGAACGGCATAAGACACTTGCTTTTGCAACCGACCTAGTTGGCTCGGCTTTCGTTTTGGGACTCTCAAAAGATCTCGAGGAAGCGGCTGATTTTATTCTTTCTTCTGCATCAAAATCGTCTGAGCTGGACAAGCTTGTAGCTCTGCGAGCGACTGGGGCTCGCGCTATCATCAGTCCGAGTACTCTCGCCGATCAACCGACATCTCACGAGATTATCGAGCAAAGTAAAGCCAATATTAGGAGATTCAGAAGGGAGCTTTCTGAATCCCTTTTGAATCCAATTAAACTCGTCGATCTATCCCGCGAATTCGCGACGCTTGGCAGTCTCGACAAGGCAGAGCGAACTATGGATATTGCGGTGTCCCTAGCGCCCGCTAATAGATTTGTAGTGCGATCCGCATCGCGGCTCTACGTGCATCGGCGCAAACTTGAAAAGGCTCACCGAATCCTCAAAAAAGCTCCTTCGCTTCGATATGATCCTTGGATCCTTGCTGCGGAAATAGCCGTTGCATCCGCGCGCAACCTAACATCCAGAAACATTTCTTCAGGTATTGAGCTGATTCGAGATAAGAATATTAGTGCGTTCGACCTAAGCGAGGTATCGAGCGCAGTCGCGACCGTCGAGATGATAAACGGAAAGAATAAGCGGGCGCGGGACTATTTTAAAATGGCATTATTAATGCCTACCGACAACAGCGTCGCTCAAGCGGAGTGGGCTATAAGGGCAAATAGCAACTTAAATATTCAGCTTCCCTCTGCCGACGTTCCTCGAAATTTTGAAGCACCAGCATGGGAATTCTATACGGCCGGTGATATGGCGAGCGCTCTTCAATTGGGTCGAAACTGGATTCTGGATCAACCTTTTGCCATCACGCCCATTCAGTTCGCCGGAATGGTGGCAGATGTAACGGAAGATTTCGCATACGCGGCTGAAGTTTTTCGCTTTGGACTTGCCGCAAACCCTGACGACATTACGCTTCGAAACAACCTAGCGTTTACTCTCGCCAGTGACGATCGTCCTATTGCCGCCGCAAATGAATTTGAAAAGATAATCAAATCGTCGCAAATGACAGTGAATCAGCGGATCGTCCTCCCCGCCACCGAAGGTCTAATAAAATTCCGTCTCGGCTTTCACCAGGAGGGGCGAGCATTGTATAGAAAGGCGATAGAAATCGCAAAGGAGAATAATTCTCCAAGTATGGCTTTTAGGGCCCTTCTCTACCTAGCACGAGAAGAAATACTTGCTCGAACAGAAAATGGACGTGAAATATTAGAACAAGCCGAAAAAGAGTCGAAGAAATTCGTTCGCAACACCGAGATGGACATGATGCTTTCTAGACTATCTGCGTTCCTCAGAAAACATCCGGCGAAAGTGATAATCGAGAAGTCCTGACTGTCTATCAATTTTAAATATGCTGAGTTCTGGTGGCTATGCCACTCTATTTGCGGTGAAGCTCTGCTTCACCGGAGCCATAAAATTCTTTGCGGCATAGCCGCGAGAGTTCAGGCGGCTGGCCGGAAAAGCGCAGCTTTTCCGCAAATAGACGGGCGTAGCCCGGAAGAAAACGTGACGAATATTTTGAGCGGATGCTATAATTTTTGACATGATCCAACCACAAGCGACAGCGGAGGTTTTTTGGACGGCGTTTCAGGCGATGGAGCCGGCGGAGCGCGAGGCTTTTATTGGAAAGCTGATGAAGGACAAAAACCTTGCCGAAGATCTGCGGTACGCTGCCGTCATTCAAAAACGCAAGAACGAGCCGACCGTTTCCCTCTCCGATTATCTTGCAAAGCGTGCCAGGAAAAAATAGATGGCCTATCGCATCGAACTCACCAAATCTGCCATTAAAGAACTCGAACGCCTTTCGGCCAAAACGCACGACAAGATCATCCATCATTTTGTGGAACTGGAACAAAACCCGAGAACTTCCGGCGCCGAAAAATTAACCGGCATCGACGCCTATAAACTCCGCGCCGGAAACTACCGCATCATCTTTGAAATAAACGATACCGAAAAAGTCGTTCGCATAGTGATGGTCGACGACCGCAAACAGGTTTACCAACGACTTAGAAGAAAGAAATAGTGCTTAAGAACAGTCGGAAGAACAGTCGGGGTCAGGCGTGCGTTTCTGCGATTTTCCAGCGTTCGCGGCTTTGCCGCTCTATTTGCGGTGAAGCTTTGCTTCATCGGTAAGCGTAAAAAATTCTTTGCGGCTATGCCGCCGCTTCCGTCTGCGAATGAGCGGCGGCATAGCCGCGCGGATCAAAGTGGGCCCGGGCCGGAAAAGCACAGCTTTTCCGCAAATAGACGGGCACAGCCCGGTGCTCTTGTCCCACGACATCCGCACGATGCCGCCTCAACGGCAGCTTTAAAAGCGATATTCCAAGCCTGAACATCACAACCGAAGACATCAAAGGTGATAGCTACGGCCGCTCCCGGTCAAAGCGAATCAGTACAAGCATAAACGGCGGCGGTGCTCCAATTCGCGTCATAACGACAAACGACGGGATCAGGATAAATTCGGGTGAAAAGAGACAGTAAAGTCTTCTTGGGATAGAAAAACAGGGTTGGCTTCGGTCGTATTGAGCGAAGCTATACTCTTTTGAATTGCCTCCAGCTTGAGCTGGAGGTTAATGCGGCTTTAGCAGAATAAAATCAAAGAACATTCCTTATTGCTTTAGCTCAAAGGTGTTTTGGGCTAAAAGCCCGGTTAGATTTGTGCACGCTATCCTCCACCTGAAGGTGGAGGCAATTCATAAGAAACGCGAGGTAATCAAACTCTCGCTTCCGCGGCCGTGATGGCCTTTGCCAGCGACCGGAATATATCCCGCCCGTCATTCGAGCCGAGCAATTCCTCGCAGGCACGCTCCGGATGCGGCATCATGCCGATGACATTTCGATCGACATTGCAAATGCCGGCGATATTCGAAAGAGCTCCGTTAGGGTTCGCTTCGGGCGAAAGCTCACCGTTTTCGTCGCAGTATCGAAACACGATCTGGCCGTTTTCTTCGAGGGCATTCATTGTTTCTTCGTCGCAGACATAATTCCCTTCGGCATGGGCGATCGGGATCGAAAGCACTTTTCCCTTCTCAAGCTCGCTTGTATACGGCGTATTCGTATTTTCCGTTCTGATGTTGACGTGTTTGCAGACAAAATGAAGATCGGCGTTTCGCATCAGGGCGCCGGGAAGCAGGCCGGTTTCGCACAATATCTGAAAACCGTTGCAGATGCCGAACACAAACTTCCCGTCCGCCGCAAAATCCTTGACAGCGTTCATAACCGGCGAAAAGCTCGCCAAAGCACCGGCACGAAGATAGTCACCATACGAGAACCCGCCCGGAATCAATATCGCGTCGTAACCGCT
>JAYSON010000381.1:0-17052 GCA_043722725.1 Chloracidobacterium sp. | reverse complement strand
CTGCCGGTCAGCGCCTGCGGCAAATTTCTTTCGGGATTTTCGATTCCGCCCGCAATCCGCGTCACTTCCCACCAGCCAGCAAACGCGAAAAATACTCCGGCAATGCCACCGCCAGCGCGCTGAAAACATCGTTCGGCCGCTATCGGCGGTTTTTGTTTGTCCCTGTCGGTTTTGGCTGAACCGCTGATTTAACGAATTCGTCGCCGACTAGGACGGCAAATTTTCGCCGTGTTTCCGCCGACCATCCGGGAATTAAGTCCCGGACGATTCCCTTATCGTCAACCAGAATAGAAAGTGGCACGGACAATTCATCCGTCGCGTAAATTTGTTCAATCGCCGGAACAGCTCCGATCAAATTCGAATAATGTATGCCCTTTCGATAAAGATAGTTCTTAACTTTAGCGTTTGGCTCGGTGTCGACATTTAGACCGATCAAATCGATGCCGCGGGCGGCGAGATTCGGTTGAATTTTCTGCAATTCCGGCATTTCTGTCGCGCATGGAATGCACCACGTCGCCCAAATGTTAATTATCGTTTGCCGCCCCGATTTTAATTGTTTCTTTACAGAACTCTTTACTCCGCTGGTTGTTTTTATCGTAAAATCCGGCAAAAGCTGACCGATTCTGATCTTCAGACTGCGTGCAAAAATTTCAGCTTTAGTTAAAGGCTCGGCCAAATTTGTCTTGCCAAGCGAAACGACCTCACTCCTTCCCGCTCCTTCTTTCAAAAGCAGCGTCGCATTTGCCACTGCCGCACCCGCAAATCTTTCAACGTTTCCGTTCGGCCATGTGACCTCAACCCATTCCGCTTTTGTATCCTTACCCAAACCAAAGAGCAGTCGCGGATCGTGCTCGGAGATGTACCCCGAGCCGCCGGATTTGATCTTTGTCATCGTCCCGGCCGAGGACTTAATGCGGACAACGGAACCAAATGCATCAAGACCTGTTTTGTAGCCTCCTTCGAGAAGGATTCGCAAAAAATTATTGTCCTGTCCGACATTGTTTCTAAACAGCAGGTGCGCCTGATTCTGTATGGTCGTGGAAAAAACATCCAAATCGCCGTCATTGTCGAAATCGGCGAATACGCCAGCCCGTCCGTCCGTAATTGAATCAATACCTGAAACACCCGAAATATCGGTGAATTTTTTCGTGCCTAAATTCAAATAAAGCGGATCACGCTCATAACCGCTGAAGGAGAATCCCTGTCCAAACATAAGTTGATTCTGATCGGTGCGAAGAACGCCTTTTTCTTTTTCGTTTGCCTGCGTCACAACTTGACGCCAAAACTGGCTTCAGGTGTCCTTCATCGACTTACCGGAAATAAATCCGTTTGGCGTGTAAATATCCTCCCAGCCGTCATTATCGAAATCGATAAAACCGCCGCCCCACGCCCATCCGCCTGAAAATCCGCCCACGTCGGCAGTTACATCCTTAAATTTACCGTCACCTGTATTTTCAAAAAGATTGTTTCCGGACGCGAGTTTTTTGTACACGTTGTCTTTAACGCTCGCATTCGGAAAAAGGCGCGTTATGATTCGGTTGCCGGCGGTCGAACTCATATTAGTAGTATGCAGATCGAGTAAACCGTCATTATTATAATCGCCAAAAGAAACCCCCATTCCATTGCCCGGATCGAGTACACCGCGTTCCTTTGCTTCATCGACGAACCTATCGCCCTTGTTTATGTACAGAGCTTTTTCGCCAAAATCATTCGCGACATAGAGGTCTATCTTACCGTCCGCATTTACATCGGCAAATTCTGCCGCATAGCTCCAACGTCTATCGTCCACGCCCCATTTGGATGCTTCTTCGCGAAAAGTACCGTCGGGCTGATTGATCAAAAGAAGGTTCGGAGTGCCGTTTGTCGCCTGAAACCACGAATCCGGAGTCACCTGCCCATAGCGGTTATAAGAGGTAACATACACGTCCAGCCTGCCGTCGCCGTTTACATCCCCCGCAATAGAGCTGAATCCGATGGCATCCTTGGCGACACCCGATTCGAGCGAAATATCGATAAATTCGGCCTTGCCCGTTTGCTTAAACTGATTTTGCAGCAGTATCTGCGTGCCGACCGTGGAGATGAACACATCAGAATCCCCATCATTGTCATAATCGAAAACGAGAGGAGCGGTTCCCGACGCGAGCAATTTAACGCCGGTTTCTCCCGATGCGTCGGCGAAGCCACCTTTCCCATCGTTCAAATAGACAAAATTTCGTCCGCCCGATGTAGCGAAAAGATCGATCCAGCCATCATTGTTAAAGTCTGCCGCGGCCGCGCCATGCCAGGCGAAACCGCTGTTCTCCGGAGTACCGAAAGAAGGCAGCTTATAACCGAGACCGGCAGGAACACCAACCTCCGAAAAAATATCGGTTTTCGCCACCATTGAATCCAGAGAGACGAGCGAGAATTCATCAAATTGCCAGTGCTTATTTTTATCGAACCTGACTTTGACAATGGCGACTCCGCGAGCCCATTCGCGTTTTCCTTCCTGATCGCACCCGATCACATAAAAGGCCACGCGAGCCTTGCCCGAAGCTCCAACCTCGGCCGTGGGCTCTTTCGCTCCCTGAACGGAACTCGCTTTTTCATCAAAGTTTGCTTCCTTGACCTTAAATCGAGCGTCTTCGATTTCCGAAAAATGAGCGATAAATGTTTCCCAGCCTTTCAGAAACTCTGCACTCGAAATTTTAGTCATCTCCCCAGGCGAATTGGAATTTTCCCATTTATGAGAGACGATCCATTTTATCTCTGGCTTGAGGGGCGACGGCACCGAGGGAAATATCCTTGCGGAAATCTGAGTAGGAAAATATTTTGCCGTGGTTTGAAAATCGCGGTCGCGGGTAGCAACCGAAAGTTCCAAGATATCGTTTGCCAGCGATTCTGATAAATCCTCGTTTACTTCCAGCCTGGACCGGCCATCCTGGCCTAACGTTTTGATCGGAACGAATACGATCAAAAGCCATAACACACAGGTGATCGATAACGTTCGCCAAACTAACCGGCCAAAAAATCTTCCACTGCTCATAATTCTTATAATGACTTTAAATAAACGGGTAATTTCTCGATCTGCATTCAACGCTGTTTTACCTTCAAATCGACATCAATATTTCATTCGAAATTGCAGGCATTGCGCCAAGTTGCGAAGCAACAAACGCTGCAACCCGGTTCGCTTTTTGATTGATTTTGTCTAAATCCCACCCGCGTAAAATTCCGGGAGTCATTGCCGCCGTAAATGCATCGCCCGCGCCGATCGTATCGGCAATTTCAATTTCATTTCCAATGCTTTCCGAAATGCCCTTCGCTGATACTAATAGACTGCCGTTTGACCCTCGCGTAATGCAGATCAATTCCAAATCAAATATTTCACGCAGATTTTCTGCACGTTCAATTTCGTTCGTGCCTGCAATTTGAAACATATCGGCGACAATGGGCAATTCTTCGTGATTGAGTTTGACGATCGTCGCTGCATTTAAGGAATCCCGCAAAACGTCGTTGGGGAAAAAATGTTGCCGTAAGTTTACATCAAAAATTCGATTAGCAGAAATTTTCGTAAGGGATAAAAACAGGTGAATAGTTTCTCGCGAAAGGAAATTTCTTTGTGCCAGCGAGCCAAAACAAACCGCATCACATTGCAATGCCAAATCGCGCCAGTCTTCGGTTAACTTCAAAAAATCCCAGGCGGCTTTTTCGCTGATTTTTGAAGCGTGTAGTGCGTCAAAATCGAGTAACCATCGGTGAACCGTTTATTCACTTAACTTGCAGTGAATTATAACAGTTTGTCGCACCATAACCTTGATATTGCAGAATGTCCTGCGTCCGACCAAATTTTTGGAAAAACGGTTTACGCTGATTAATCGAAATAGCCGGAGTAAAACCATTGCTGCCATCTCCTACCAACGTCGCCTGATTGACGTTTAATTCAGGATTGTCGCCAACAAAAACATTTTTCCCGCGATTACCTACATAAGCCGCCCCAAACGACCAGTTTTTCGCAAATTGATACTGGAACGTAATGTTGTACGCGTTAACTTGCGGCAGCGTTTGTTTGTCTGCCAGTGATCTAACGGTTACGCGATCGGGAAGGAAAAACCGTTTATGCTCATCAGATGAATGATTTGCCACCAAATCGAGGACGACCTTGATTTTCCGGTCGTGCAATCCCTTTGAGCATTTCGTCAAAATCTTCCATGGTCCCGAAATCCTTCATAGTGTTAGAATAATCGGAAGCATCGTAGCCGTTGTCGTCGTTCGGCGACGAGAAAATCGGATTGAGCCACACTACATCAATGCACAGACTTTTGACGTAATCAAGCTTTGAAGTAATGCCTTTCAAATCGCCCACGCCATCGCCATTTGAATCTTTGAACGACCGCGAATAAATCTGATAGACAACTGCTTCCTTCCACCATTTGCGGTCTGGTATGTTGTCTGAGGTCTTCTGCTGCGGGGAATCGGTAGTCGCTGTTTGGTCTAAGTTGCCGGCGGGCTTTTGGCCCGACATTGCGATTAGGAGAAAAGCAAAAATTACTGGATATTTGATCGATCTTCGATTTTTCATAGCTTTAAACCGTCCGTATTTCGTAAATTTGCCTGTGGACTTTGAAAGACGGAAGTAATTGTTACTGCAAAATACGTTTTTTCGCGGTTTCAATCAATTTATTATTACCTTCAAACGAAAGACCGTCCGATTCGTCTTCGGTTCGAGGCGGGTAAATATGTTTTTGATATGCAGGATACGCTTCCGTCCGCAAATGCGCTAGTAAATGGTGGCCTTTCCTAACGCTTCTTTCGTGCCTAAGAGCGGAAACATCAACAGGTGCAACCACTATCTTTTCCCCAGGTCCTTCCGAGGCTTTAGCTAAAATCCGCCCGTCAAAATCAACCACCATCGAACCTCCTGACCACGAATAGGGCGGGTAATGTTTAAGGCTCGCAGCTTGATTAGACGCAACTACATAGCACATATTTTCCAAAGCTCGACAGCGATTCACGACCGTCCACCAATCCATCGGCTCGGTCGCGTTCCACGGGTCCATATAGGCTGAGACTCTGACCAAAATCTCCGCTCCGTTCATCGCCAATTGCCGAGTCGGTTCGGGGAAAATCCAGTCGTAACAAATCGCCGTTCCGATGTTGCCGATTGCGGTTTTGGCAACGGGGAAGAGATCTTCCTCGTAGCCTTCGATGTCGTGCGGCGAGGAATGAACTTCGAACGGAATCCAGGGATTGACCTTGCGGTATTTGTACAAAATGCCGTCGCTGCTAATCAGGCAAGTAGTATTAAAAACGTGGCCGGGATATTTTGCATCGATTTCGAGCATCGAGCCGCTTTGGATCAAAATTCCATGTTCTTTCGCCTTTGTCTGCAGTCGATCGGTATGTTCGTTTGGAATTTCTACGGCAAGCTTGTCGCGCAAATCGGCCAGTTTTTCAAACACCGGTGCGGAATGTGCGAATTCGGGAAACACCACAAGCTTGACGGGTAAAAAAGGCAAAGCGCCGATTACCGCCGAATCGATAAGCTGCAAAATTCGATCGGTATTTTTCGCCATCTCCGGGCGATTTACCGGATTGGCTAAATCGGTTTGAACGGCGGCGGCGGAAAATCTAATGTGATCCATAAAAACTGCACGGCTGATCAGAGCGTTGCGTAGGGAAAAGCGAACATTCGGGCTCGGGGTAAACTCACCGCCGATGAATTTCAAAAAAGCTGAACGAAACTGGTCATTGAAACAGGCTTTCGTTCGGCTAATTTATTTGTTTGAAGTCACAACAAAGATAGACGGCGTAGTTTCACCACCTTTCATTCCTAGAGTCTAGTAAATTACGGCTATTTGATTAAAGCAGTCTCGATGCGCGACGGGCCACTACGAACTATCCGCGTGTTGTACAGATCGTAAATTTTTAACTTTTCTTCAGTCATTGGATATTTTTCATTTGAGTCGTAGGGGTATTTCGTCATTCCTTTGAACGGCAACGGAAAAACCGTATCGGGCGAGCCGGAGTTGATGTCCATTTCCTTACTGTAACCGTCTGCATAAAGCAAAAACGTATATTTTCTTCCCGCAGATGGTTCGGGCAGGGCGGCAAAACTCAGCACGAGTTCATCGCCGGTTTTTGAGATGAGAAACGCGTCGTCGACAGCACTCAGCAATGGTCCGACGTCGCCGAAGCGTGTAAATTTTCCAGCAAAATATTTCCATCGTCCGTCAAACGAAATCTTGTTATAATCGGCTGAAATCATACCGTTTGTAATGCTTTCGGTAGAAAAACCGCGTTCGCGCAAATCGGCCTGTACAGGCTGCAATTCGATGGTTTTGATGTCCGCATTCTCAGCCGAAGTATCAACCTCGATTTTGTCCCAATACGTTTTGAAATTTGTCACGATGCGAACTTCGCGTGATTCCGTCGAAAATTTACCGGTCAAGTCCACCACAACCGTTTGCGGACGCCCGACAGAGATGCCGATACTTTCGATAACAGTCTGCCACTCGCCTTTAGAGTTTTTAACTTGTAGATACGGCAGAAAAAGCGATTTTCCACTTTGCGACGCGGCCACGTTGTCCGATGAAAATGCGTAATCCGTCCATCCCGTTAAAAGCAGAAGTGTCCTGCCGCTAAAATTTTTCCTGTTGTCTAGATTTAATGTGAGCTCATGCGGTTCGGCGTAACCTCGAATCGGCAAGGATTTGAAACCGTCGTAAAAATTCCGATCGAGTTTCTGGATTTTCGGCGATATGGTTTTGCCGTCCGTACCTGTAGCCGAAAGCGGTGGTTTGGCATTTTCGGTAGGATACAACATCCGCTTGCCGAAAGTCGGTATACCCAAACCTTCGTTCGGATAAACGTTTGTGTTCGCAGCGTGCTCAACGGCCACAAGTTTCACATTATCAAGAAACAAAACCTCTTCTAACTCGTTCGTCACGCGAATTTCGTAACGCCCGTTGCGCTCCTTTAGTTGATCGGATGTGATTCGGACGAATTCGTCCGAATCAGGCTGATGATAAACTCCGGCAGCAGCCCAGTTGCCCATCTCTCCGCCGCCGAGAAAATCGGTGATGAATACGAATCGCTCGCCATTCCAAGTGTAAAGATAGGGACACGAAGAAGGTTTGCGGTCCAGTTCTTCGATCATAAACGGCGTAGTGTTTTTTGCGTTCGCGACCGGAAAATCTATTTCGGATTGGACAATACCCGAACTCCAGATGACGCGAACTGCGTCCGGCTTGACGCGTTTACCGAGGCCGAAAATAGTTTGCGACGGGGCAGGTGCGGGACTGGCCGAATAAGACTCCAGCTTTTGCGCCAGGCTGCCGGAACGCATATCGATTTTCGCACCAATCGCCGTCTTGTTAGAAGCACGGCCCTGCAAACGCAAAACCTCGGCATTGTTCGCGTTACCGCCGTCGTTTCGTAAGAACCGAAGCGTACCTCTTTTGTCGAATGTCATTAGGTCAACATCGCCATCGCCGTCAATGTCCGCCGACAGCATCTGACTTGAATTTCCGAAATTAGCAGTCGTCTTGAATATTTGGTTGCTCGCGTCCGTCCAGCGATCACCGAGATTTCTTGAAACAACGAAGCCCTTCGGGGTGATGGCGATCAAATCGAGCAAACCATCGTTGTCGTAATCGAGGAACTGAGCCGTTGACGCGCTTTCAGTCCCCAGCGGAGCATCCTTCATCCCAAATTTTCCGCGCCCATTGGAAATGGCGAAAACTCCGCGTTCGCCCGCTTTTCCAAAAAAGAAATCGACATAGGTGTCTTTGTTAAAATCGCCCGCAGCAGCACAGGTCCATAAGGATTTTTGATTTAAGCCGGTTTCATCGGCAACGTCGCGGAAGGTCGTATCACGCAAATTGCGAAACAAAACCGGTTTTTCGCCCGCGGATAACAACAGCAAATCAATATCACGGCGATTGTCGAAATCGGTGGGCACAACGCTGACGGCGAGCGTTTGGCGGTCGATTTTCGCCTCAGCCGAATAATCAATGAATGTGGAATCGCCGTTGTTCCGAAAAAGCCTGTTGCCTGATTTGCCCGTGCCGCCAACGAAGATATCCAGATCGCCATCGTGATCAACATCAACGAACGCGCAGGTCAAGGAGGGAAGCAGGTCCATCTTGGCGGGAATTCTGGCTTTGACGGTAACGTCGATGAAATTACCTTTTCCCAGATTTTTATAAAGTGAATAGCTCTTGTCGCGCACCAGAAATAAATCGGTCAAATTGTCGTTGTCAAAATCGCCCGCCACGATGCGGGATGCTGGATCGGATTTAAGCCGAACGTAGTTACCAGAAGCAGCAGTCGCATCGATAAATTTACCATTATTATTGCGGAAAAGTCTTGCCGGATTTACGAGCGCTATGTCCTGATCGTTGTCACCGTCCATATCGAACAAGACAGCGTCACGTGACATCGGCGACCGCGTTGGCCGTGTAACCGGGAAACCGACGTTCGTTTCTTGAAAAACAAGTTTTGGCTCGGTTTCATCGATCAGTTCGCTTTCCGTTCCAGTCGAAGCGATCGCCTCGGCATACCGCCCTTGTTCGAGATAGTTCAAGCCTATCGACGTTCCTGCGCCGTTCTCACGCAATATTTGAAAGGTCTTCAGGAGTTCGGTTGCTCGTCCGCTCTCGCCTGTCCGTTGAAGTGCCGTGGCCAGATTATAGATAGCGGTCGTGTTGTAGGGTTCTACGTCATACGCAATTTGAAAATACCTGATCGCCTCATCGTATATCCTCTGCTGCGAAAAAATCTGCCCGATGTTAACATTTGCTCCGACATCCTTTGCGTCGATCGCAACAACCCGTCGGAATGCTGCCAGCGACTGTTGCTGATCGTTTTCCGTCCGCCATATCAGGCCAAGAATGTAATTTGCCTGCGGCGATTCGGGTGTTTCGGCGAGTGCGGCGGCAACCGCCTCTTTGGCTTCGACAAGCTTCTGTGCGTTGTAAAGAGCGATTGCAAGGTTGATCTTTGCCATTTGGAAATTGGGTTTTAATGCCAACGCTCGTCTGAACTGCTCGACGGCCTCATCGTGCTTGTACTGCTCCAAAAGCGCCACTCCAAGATTATTGACTCGATACGCCTCTTCGCTCGAAGCAAAACCAGTGGCGCTTAAGATCAAAGAGCATTGAGAAATGAACAGGAAAATAAATAAATAAGCCTTCATTATTGTGTTTAATTGTCTCGTGCAGACATCAAATGGGATCAAAAAATCGACAATATCTAGACGTTATCTAAAAGGTGTCTACATACTTTTATTCCGAAATGTTATTTTCCGGTTTTTCCCAGTTTTTTGCAATAACCGTGCGGTCATGGACTTAAAACACAACTTAGCAGCACAGGTAACTACCCTAAGATAACATAATCTTTATTATCAGACGCAGTTACTGAGTACGAGAGACTTATCAAATTTGTATGTCTAATTGGGTGAAGGTGGCTAAC
The DNA here is from genome assembly GCA_043722725.1 of Chloracidobacterium sp. Taxonomy (GTDB): domain Bacteria; phylum Acidobacteriota; class Blastocatellia; order Pyrinomonadales; family Pyrinomonadaceae; genus OLB17. Next base: position 7,602 of record JAYSON010000381.1, on the reverse strand, counting down.
CTGTGTTTCTATGCATTTTCATACGAAAACTAACATTAAATAATCTTTGGCGGGTTTTTGCTCGACCAATGCCTGGTTGATCCATTTTCACCATAACCTTTTAAGCCTTCGCTAAAAATACGCATTCCGAGCACGAATAGAAAGATAACGAACGCTGGCGACAAAAGCACAAACGGATGGGCGGCAAGCTGGTTAAGGTCGTTGGCGGCGGTCAGCATGTTGCCCAAGCTTGGTTCGGGTTCCTGCAAACCGACGCCGAGGAAGGACAACGCGACTTCGACTAAAAGAAACGCCGGAAGCATTATCGTTGCCTGCGTCAGCAAAGGACGCGAAATATTCGGCAGAATATGCCGGAACAGAATCCGGGACTGCGTCAGGCCGGATGCTTTGGCGGCCAAAACGAATTCGCGTTCGCGCATCGACAAAACCAATCCTCGGGCTAAACGTGCGATTTCCGCCCATCCGGTCAGAGTGAAAATCATTATCAGAAGAAGAGTTGCTCTGGCAGGCGGGAGTTCCAATGGGAAGGCTGCCCGCGCCGCAAGAATAAGTATCAGTGTCGGCAGCGACATCATCGCGTCGGCCGCTCCCATCAAAACAGTGTCTATCAACCGTATAGAATAACCGCTGATAACACCAATAAGAATTCCGAAAACACAAGCTAAAACAGTTCCTACAGGACTGGCGATCAGCGAAAATCGAATAGCACTGAGAAGGCGCGAAAAACGATCACGGCCAAGCGAGTCGGTTCCGAGCAATTGCACGCGCGTTGCGTTTGCCGTTGACAAATCAACCAAGCCGAACATGTGAAGATCACTCGAAAACAAACCGAGAAAGTTGTAAGTGTGCCCGCGCACAAGAAACGCGATCGGAATGGCACGCGACATGTCTTCCGTGTATCGCAAACTTAATGGGTCACCCAAACGTTTCGGGTAAACAAACGGCCGCAAATGAAAGTTCCCTTTTGAATCATGAAAACGGATCGCCGACGGTGGAGCCGATGGTTCCTGCCGCGACTGTTGTCGATAATCGTATGGTGCGAGAAAATCCGCGAAAATTGCCGTCATATAAAACGTCACTAAAACTAGCAGGCCTGCGGCCAGCTTTTTATTCGGCCTTTTTCGATTGTGGTCGGGATTTCGTAACATCAGATCTTTTCGGTAGAGCGCAGGCGTTTGTCGTTTACCATTTGGAGGATTTCAGCCAATGCGTTCCCAAACCAAACCGCCAAACTTGCGGCCAGCACGACACCCATCACGACAGGCAGGTCACGGCTGCGGACGGCTGACACCATCAACGCTCCGATGCCCGACCATCCCAAAACCGTTTCGACGATAACCGAACCGCCAAGCAATCCACCCAACGAAAGGCCAAAAAGCGTCAACAGCGGACCAATCGCCGCCCGCGAGGCGTGTCGGAATATAACCACCGATTCACTCAGGCCCTTGGCCCGGGCTAGTTTTATAAAATCTTCCTTCATCGCCTGGCCCAGGCTTTCGTGTGCCTGGGCAAGAAACAGTGAAATAAGCGGAGTTGCCAACACTATTGATGCCAACAATATTGACGAGAATGCTGCCGTCTGCGAACTTAACGCGAAACCCGAAAATCGCACGGTCAACGCCAAAGCAAAGAGAGCCAATACAATGCGTGGCGTTGAGGACGTAAACAAGATCAAAAGTTCGATTGCCGCCGAGAGTGTTCTAGTTCGAAATCGCACGGATAAAATGCTCAACGTTACCGAAATTGAAATAGCTGTCAAAAGAGCGAGGCTCGCTAGCAGCAGTGTATTTAAGAATCGCGACCATATAAGGCTCGTGACGGGAACACGAAATTGGAACGATTCGCCCAAGTTCCCGCTCAAAGCACTAGTCAGCCAATTGCCGTATCGAACAGCTAGGGGCTGGTCCAAACCGTAAACCGTTCGCAGTCGCTCAATTGTCGCTTCGGATATTTGCGGATCATCGCGCAGGCTCGAAAATGCATCGCCTCCCGCTTTCGAGAGTAAGACGAAGGTGACGGCCGGAACCACCAGCAGCATCAGCAATCCCTGAATGAGTTTTCTCAGCACTAGCTTGAGCGTAAATATTTCTCCGAAGAATTTTTAATCTAGAGGTCAGTCGAGAGTTGGTTGGCGGAGCATATCAGAACCGAGAGCAGTAGTGGCTGGGTTGTTATAATCCAAGGTCCTACACCCAGTCGCTACAGCTCCCGGTTGTGACCCGTCTCAGTCCAGACTACCATAGAGCACCAGTATTTTTTATCATTGTTGATTGATTTGCAAAAGAAAACCTCTTAAACTCAGCCTCGCTTTTTCAAATGTTGTATTATTTTGGAATTAAGCCGACTCGAAGCGAAAAACATGCTAAAAAATTCGCGTTTTCACCTTTCAATTTGTCTAATATTCTTTTGTTTATTTGTTGCGGCGTGCCGGAATGAAACGGTATCACCACCGACTAATTCCTCCGCATCAAAGCTCGAACCGCGAACGAACGGAACGCGTGGCGGAACTCTTACTTACCGCCTTACCTCACCTCCGAAAACGTTTAATTACCTGCTCGCGGCTGACGAGCCCTCTGTAGTGTTGGCGTTTTTTCTGATGAACAGCCGCTTGATCGAATTCGACCATCAATCGCAAAAATACGGCCCGGCTTTGGCGAAATCATGGAAAACGGACGACGACGGACGCACGGTAGATATAAAGCTGCGTGAAAACCTAAAGTTTTCAGATGGACATCCATTGACGTCCGATGATGTTATTTTCACGCTAAACGGCCTTTATGACGAGCGTACAAATTCTCCGGCGTTTCACGACGCGATGCTTGTCGGCGGTAAAAAGATCGAATCCAAGAAGTTGGACGATCTACATCTTCAGCTTATATTTCCTGAAAAAGTCGCGGCGGTGGAAGGCTATCTGGACAACCTGGCTGTTATGCCGAAGCATAAGCTCGAAGCCGATTTTAATGCCGGAAAACTAGCAGAGGCGTGGAAGATTACTGCCGATCCGCAGAGTATCGCAACAAGCGGCCCATTCACCGTCGAATCCGCTACCCCGAGCGAGCGGGTGACGCTCAGGCGAAACGAACATTATTTTAAGAAGGATGCAAACGGCACGCAGCTTCCCTATTTAGATAAATTGGTTTTGGAGATCGTTGCGGATGCAAACAATTCTATCGCGCGTCTAAACCAGAGTTCTATTGACGTTGTCGATCGAATTCGTTCTACCGATTTTGCCGCTTTTACCGGGCAGATTGGTGCGGTTCGTGCCTTCGATATCGGGCCCGGACTCGGCACCGATCATATTTGGTTCAACCTTAATAAAACAAATGCGGACGGTAAGCCCCTGGACAACCAGGCGAAATACAATTGGTTTAACGACAAGATCTTCCGTCAAGCCGTCTCGGCCGCAATAGACCGGAATTCCATTTCGTACGTTACGCTGCAGGGTCTGGCGACGCCGCTTTTCGGATTCGTCGCCCCAGCGAATCGGACTTGGGCGAATCCGAATTTGCCAAAGACGGAATATGATCTGGAAAAAGCACGGGAGATGTTAAAGCAGGCCGGTTTCAAACAGCAGGGTATGCCCGACGCTCCCGAACTTTTTGATCCGCTAAATAATCGCGTCGAATTTACGCTAATCGTTCCCACGGAGAATGAGCCTCGTAAATTGATGGCTGCCGTCATTCAGGAAGACCTCGCAAAACTCGGCATAAAAATGCAGGTTGCTCCGCTCGAATTTCAGGCACTAACCGAAAGATGGACCAAATCGTTTGATTACGACGCGATCCTGCTCGGTTTGTCGGTAACCGGACTTGAGCCAACGACTTATGCCAATTTTCTTCTAAGCGGCGGCTCGGTTCACCAGTGGCAGCCGAACCAGAAAGCTCCCGCGACCGATTGGGAGTCCCGCATCGACATCCTTTTTGCCGAACAGTCACGCGAATCCGATGTGCCGAAGCGAACGGCTATCTTTAATGAAATACAGACCCTAATGGCCGACGAAGTGCCCGTGATTCCGGTAGCGGCACGGCACATCGTTTCAGCGGCGAATATAAGGATCGGCAATTATTATCCAAGCAGCATGTTTCCTTATTCGATGTGGAATGCCGACGAATTGTTCGTCAAGCCATGATGGACGGGAGCGCGATCCTGCTTGCACGACCGCGAGAACGCGAATTAACAAGCGTGCCTGCTCTCCAGTCACCTCCCCTGCCCGCTCTTTATCGTGAAATCCACCGCTTTGCTGACATTGCCCCGCACTCGGTAGATGTAAGTTCCGGTCGGAAGATTTTCGAGATAAATCTTCCTCTGGTTCGCTGTCGCGATGAGATTTCCATTTGCATCCAGTAATTCGAAATAAATCGTCTGATTGCCCTGATTCTGATTGATCTGTGCATCAAGTAACGAGCGGCGCAGTTCAAATCTGATCTCGACAAAAGGCTGACCAACATTTAAGGTTCCCGAATACCGTTCGTCGAATCTTCCGCCGGCATTTGGATTCGGCGTAGCTGTGGGTGTCGGACCTGTCGTCGGTGTTGTAGTTGGTGTTGGTTCTGGTGTCGGTGTTACCGTCGGCGTCGGCGTCGGATCGGCCGCACCTGCAATGTCAAAATTTGAGCCGGTTGCCTGATCGGAATTTAATAAAAGTCCTCCCGAAAGTGACGAACCTATCAGAAGCTGCGCTTCAGCCTGCGTGTTTGTCGAAGTGATTCCGAGGACGTTGATTCCGACTGCGGCATCTACCTTATCCAGCGAAAGACGGATAGTTATCTGATTACCAACAATCTCACCCGAATCCACCGGCCCGATCGTTTCCTGATTCTGGGTTCCGGTGGCAAGCGTCGTTATCTTGCCGTATTCGAAGGTCGTGGCCGCTTCATCAACCGACGCGGTGACGAACACTTCGGTTTGCCCAAAGGCGGACGTCATTGTCCAACGCATGTTCGGTGTGCGAACCGAGGCATCCGACAATACCAGCCGGTAAACGATCTGATTGGTCGCCGCGTCATATTTGAAATAGCCCTCGCGAATATCCTGAGCAGTCGTTCCCAGTTGGTCGTCAGCGGAATCGACTATCTGAGGCGCGTTAGGATCGTTCGACGGAAAAAGATTTGCCGGATGCGGCACCGATGACAGAATCTTTGCCGTTCTAACCGCGTTGTGCGCATCGACATAACCCGCTCCGACCACTCGTTCTTCGTATGGCATCGGCGTCGCCGTCTGCCGCAGAAGCGTTACCACTTCGTCCGGTGTCAAAAGCGGGTTCGCTTCCATGATTAAAGCGACGATTCCACTGACCTGCGGTGTAGAAAAACTCGTTCCTTGCGAAGTCGTGTAATATGGCAGAAATGCGGGCGGAATAGTAGAAAGATCGTTCGCCCCGACGAAGACCGGAAGTGTTCCCGCAACATTAGTTACGCCCGGAGCCTTCGATCTTGTACTCTTGATATCGACACCCGAACCTATGATGTCCGGCCTCAGATTAGGAGCAACAGTCTCGTTGGCGGGCTGTCCGGCAGTATCGCTTCCCGTCCCGTTGTCATTTCCGCGTGAAGAGAAACCGGCAGGAGTTCCGAGACCCTGCTTTTCACCCGCCGCTACCGAGATCACCCACGGCGCAACTGAGAACGGGTTTATCATATCGGGCGCCTCGCCGTCGTTTCCCGCCGCAAAGACGACCGTAATGTTGCGATCGTGCATCATTCGGGTGGCGGTATTGATCGGGTCGTTTGGATCGTATGGGTTAGCGGCGAGCGTCGTGCCATATGAATTGTTGCAGACGCGGATGTTATAGCGAAATTGGTTAACGAGTGTGTAATCCATTGCCTGGACGATCGCGTAGGTCGAAAGACCAACGTCGTTTCCCGCGCGAATACCGATCAGCTTCGCTCCCGGAGCCATCCCTTGATAAAGGCCGCCCGAAGCCGCTCCCGTACCCGCTGTAACACCGGCTCCAAACGTTCCATGCCCGCCTTCAATGTCCGTCAACGGCTGATTTTCGACCGGCACGATCGGCACAAAGCCCGCCGGAAGTTCCAGCGGCACGTCCGCGGTAGCGAAATATACGTTTTGGATAACATTTTGTCCGAGCTGAAGGTCGGGATGCGTCGCGTCAATTCCAGTATCAATATAAGCAATACCGACGTTCTTGCCAGTAACAGGTAAGCCCTGGTTTAGCGACGTTACCTGCATATCCCGGATCAGATTTTCGATACCGGTGATGGTGCGGCCCTCGCGGTCGAGCAGCTTGAAAAGCCTGTTTGCATACATCGAACGAATACTGCTGTTTGTTTTTAACGCGTTAAACTGCGTCCGGTTGATCTTCGTCATAACCATCGGAAGCTGCTCTAAATATCTCCCACCCGTAATTCCGAGCGATCTAAGCATGAGAAAATCCGCACTGGTTGGCTTGTGATCAAAGGTGATAACGACCGGTGTCAAAGCGAGCGGCGAACTGCTTATTTGACTGTTTAGCAGTCCGTCTATTGAAGGAGCGGCAAAAATCGTAAGATTTACCGCGAGAGTTATGATCGCAATCGCAAGAATGTTTATTGGCCGTTTCATCGAATCTCTCCTTGATCTAATCGAGCGTTAATTTGTCCTTTTATCCTAGGTTCAGACTACGAGAAGCCGCTTGAGCAATTCTTGAACAGAACTTGAACTAATAGAAAAGGGTGAAGTCGCTAACGACTTCACCCGAATGCGATCACGCGAACATGATCCTTTAGCTTAATGAGTCTACTGTAAAAGCGAAAACGTAACCTGATTCGTTAACGGATTCACCGTAAACCGGAACAGTCCCGATACGGGGCTGGTTGTCGCGGACGAACCTAGTCCGCCGCCGCCCGTGCGTGTTCCGCCGTTTTCATTCGGCGAGCCGTTCGGCAACAACTGTGTAGTTGCGATGTTAAACGTCGTCGGGCCGTTGGCGAAACCAAGAACGCGAAGGACGTAAGTGGTGTTCGGTTGAACGGCTGACGAAACGAACTCATTAGCCGTTGCCCCGGCTGAACGCGTCAACACCTGTCCGCTTACAGTCCGCAGCTCGAAATCGAGGTCAACGGACGTCGCTGAACTCAGAGCTGCCTCCAAAGAAATAGCGTCAGATTTGGTCGTTATCAAAACATCGTCCCACGTTATTCCCTTGAAAAGCGGGTTACCCCATGTGGTAGTGCTTGCATCGCTTCCCACGAGGGTTCCCGCTCTTGCCTCGTTGTAAAGCGAGTATGTAACGGGTGCCGGTGGATTGGATGTGCCGTCGCTTCCCGACGTGCCGGTTCCAACTGTTGTTCCCGAAAATGCGTTTCCAAAGATTCTCGCATCGAACGTAAACAACTGCGTCATCGGATTATTGAATTCCATTCGCCTAGCCGAAGATTGAGCGCCAAGAGCCAGCGTTTGATTGTACAGGAATGTGCTTCCGCCCGTGTCCGCATTTTTCACGGTAACGGTAGGGTTGGAGATGCTGACGACCTGGAATTCGATCGGTGTGTAGATCGTTTTGTCGGTCGAAAAGGCACCCCGGGCATTCGTCAGTTTGTTATCGAAAGCCGTGATTCCGCCCGTGAAGCTGATGTTCGACAAAGTGGAATCGACTTGAGCCGT
>JAYSON010000380.1:0-2949 GCA_043722725.1 Chloracidobacterium sp. | reverse complement strand
CTGGGCGATGCTCAGAAGTATATGCAGTTTCAGGCGGCAGACGCGCTCCGCGATGCGGCCCAGAACGAAGGCGGCGGTGCCGGATTGGGAGCAGGCCTCGGAGCCGGTTTTGCGGTTGGCGGGCAGATGGCGAATGCATTCGCGGGTCCGCAGGCAGCCGGACCGGCCGGTTCCTCACCTGCGACGGTTGCGTGTCCTTCATGCGGAAAGCCGAATGCCGCGGGAGTTAAGTTCTGTGCGGAATGCGGTGGCAAAATGGAGTTCGCTAAAGTCCCGTGCGTGAAATGCAATGCTGAGCTTCGCGAAGGCGCTAAGTTCTGCTCGGAATGCGGTGCGACCCAGGAAAAAGCGAAATGCACGAACTGTCAGGCCGAACTCGCCGCGGGAGCGAAATTCTGTCCCGAATGCGGAACTAAGACCGAAGCAAGCGAATGATTATTCGCAATTACGAAAGACAAATTACGAATTACGAATTGATACAAATGCCAACATCGTAGTTCGTAATTTTATTTTCACAAAGAAGATAAATATTATGGCAATCAGCCCCGAACTTTTAGAAATTCTGAGGTGTCCTAAGTGCAAATCGAAGGTCGAGATCAAAGACGATCAAAGCGGTTTGAAATGTGTCAATCCTGAATGTCGGCTGGTATATCCGATCAAGGACGAGATACCGGTAATGCTGGTGGACGAAGCTAGGGTTGAGGAATAGATGCGACGCGGCGACACGGAGAATGGCCGACGCGGGGAGCTCGATCCCGATACCGAAGTCGGAATGAACAGAGCCGCGTCATCGCGTCGCGTCGTCTCCGAGTCGCGAATCGATTGGCGCAAGATCCGGCGGGTTCTTGTCATAAGGCTTCGTTCGATAGGCGATACAGTCCTCGCTACTCCGTCGCTTATCGCCCTGAAAAGATTTCTGCCGAACGCGCAAATAGACATTCTGCTTGAAGATTGGGTCGCGCCGCTTCTGGATGGGTTCAATTCCGTTGACAACGTCATCTCTATTCCGAAAAGTTCGGCCACGCGTGCCCGCACCGCTTGGCAGCTTCGCCAAAACAAATACGACATCGCAATCAATCTCCACGGCGGCACAACCGGCACCTTTTTCACGTTCGCAAGCGGTGCAAAACACCGAGTCGGTTACTCCGAATATCAATATAATTTCCTCTACAACCATCTGCTTTCATCGGCATCGGATTTCTGGCGACAAGAGGCGACGCACTCAGCGGAACAGCAACTTGCGCTTCTTGGTTTTATAGGTGTTCCGGTTGAGGATAGGCCAAAAAGCAATCTTTGTGTGACATCTTCGGCAATCGAATCGATGGAGAAGAAGTTTTCAGCAAAAACGCAAAGGCCACAAAGCGAGTTCGGGGGCTTTGCGCTTTTTCATCCTGCAGCAGTATTTGAAACAAAGCGATGGGCGACGGAGAATTTCGCAAAAACCGCAGAATTTCTGCATAAAAAAGGCCTGAAAACCATCGCAGTGGCCGCGAAACACGAAGGTGCTATTTTGGAAAAGCTTCAAGCCGGCACGAATGTCCGTGTTGAGACTTTTAACGATTTGACGCTACAGGAGATTACGGCTCTGGCGTCGCGCGCCGAAATCTTTGTCGGAAATGACTCCGGCATCGCCCACATCGCCGCAGCAGTCGATACACCTAGCGTTGTCATTTTCGGGTCGTCGAATATCAATCACTGGAGGCCATGGACTGATGCTCCTAATGAGATCGTTTTCGAAAAACTTACGTGCCAGCCATGTCCGGGGTACGAATGCAAGGAGTTCGGCGATCCGAAATGCATTTTGGGCGTGAAGCCCGAGGCGGTTTTCGAGGCGATTGAAAGGATTTCGGCGGCAAAAATTTAAGGCGGGTACTTTGCCCGCCTTAATTGCACCCGATCGATCACGGCTGTTTTTTGGTTGTATTGCCATTGACCATCTGGTTCGTCATCGAATCATTGGCTTTAACGGTCAATTGATTCTTAACGCCTTTTTGGCCTTCAATCGTTTTTGCAACGGTTTCAGCCTGAGTTTTCTGGGCTGCTGTACCGACCGTGCCCTTGAGTGTAATAATATCGTCCACAACGTCGACGTTGATTGTGGAATCACGCAAATCGTCCGTGGTCGCCAATGCTGTCTTGGTCTTAAACCAAATCCAGCTGTCATTTACGCCCTGTCCGACCGTGCTCGAACCTTTTTCGCGTTCGTATTCAGCGCGGTTTTTGTCATAATCCGCACGATTTACGTTCGAATTCGAACGATTCGTATTGGCGGGAGTAGCGTTTGCATTAACAAGTACCCCTGTGTTGCTGTTCATATTTCGGGCGTTAATGTTAACGGTTGTGTTCGATGCAGGCTCGCAGCCCGTAAAGGCGATTGCAGCTGTTATCGTTAAAAATACTAATTTCAGTTTCATAATATCTCCTGTCTTCTCTCAGAATAATAATTATGTATTCATTGAATACACTTTAATTGTTCGAGTTTGGAAGGATGCAAAGGGCGTACCAAAGCACCGGAATTCGTCCGATGGAGAGTTAATCAAGATTAATTGTTTTTGCAAATCGCCTCGGCTGAAAACGGCTTGTATAGGTGATTATTTGACACTTTGCCACTACGATACTATTATTTATAGTTTCGACTCTTGTAGCCGACGTGTGTCTGCGTGTGCCTGTATGTTCGAATCGCTGTCCGATAAACTGAAGAAAACGCTGAAGAATCTGCGTGGCCAGGGGAAATTGACGCCTGAGCACGTGGATGCGGCTCTTCGTGAGATTCGGATGGCGTTGCTTGAGGCGGACGTAAATTACAAGGTCGCGAAAGATTTTGTCGAATCGGTCCGGGCAAAGGCCGAGGGCCAGGATGTCTGGCAGGACCTGAAACCGCACGAACAGGTCGTCAAGATCGTCTATGACGAGCTTGTGAACCTGATGGGCGGCACGTCATCGCGGCTC
>JAYSON010000379.1:0-2682 GCA_043722725.1 Chloracidobacterium sp. | reverse complement strand
CTCGGCATCCGCTATATGACACTGACGCATAACGTTTCGCACGATTGGGCTGACGCTCATCGCGGCGAGGTCAAAAACAACGGCCTGTCCGATTTTGGCAAAGAAGTTGTCCGCGAGATGAACCGCTTGGGTATGCTCGTCGATATTTCGCATGTGTCGGTCAAGGTGATGAACGACGTTCTTGATATATCGACCGCGCCGATAATCGCATCGCATTCTGGAGCACGCGGTGTCAATGACCACACGAGGAATGTCCCCGACGACGTCCTGAAACGCGTAGCAAAGAACGGCGGCGTGATGATGATCAATTTCTACCCGTCGTTTTTAGACGCCCGGACAAATAAAGAAGAAAACGAGCGTTCCGCACGGCTCAAACCTCAAATCGACGCCCTTCGTGAACAATACAAGGACGATCAACAGTCCTTTAATGAAGCCGAGCGCAAACTGCTCGCCGCCCACCCGATCTACACGGCCGACTACAAACGCATCGTCGATCACATCGATCATATGAAAAAAGTCGCCGGAATCGATATCATCGGCATCGGCTCCGACTACGACGGCGTCCCCTTCCTCCCAGACGGTATGAATGGAATGGAAGACCTCGCGCTCGTAACCTACGAAATGCTAAAACGCGGCTACACCGAACAGGAGATCCGCAAAGTCCTCGGCGAGAATTTTCTTCGAGCTTTTGCCAAAGCCGAACAGGTCGCCGGTTCGAGACAGATCAGCGGACAGGGAAGTTTGAAGAAGATCAAGTAGAGTGGCGGGCGGAGTAAGTCAGTACCGAGCGCCGTAGCGACCGGGGCCAACTGCCAGATTCGCTTGACTAGCCTTTCGAACAGGCGTATAACACATCCATCTTCCAGTTCACTTGGGCTCCCAAAGCTACGAGCGGGCGGCTGTCAAACGATGCGGCAGTCGCCGGTTTTGCTCACGTCACGCATCTCTTATCTTTTGAGAGGAAAATGTATGCGAAAAATGTTTCTGGTATCGTCGATGCTTATCACAGCATCGCTATTTTTAGTTTCATGCGGCGACCCCGGTGCGGGAAATGCCGGAAATAAGCCTGCAAACGCAGCAAATTTGGCCAATAATGCGGCGACCGCTCCGGCGGCGAATGCCGCGGCTATCGAAACCGACATCAAGAAATTGTTGACCGACACTTCGGCAGCTCTGGCAAAAAACGACGTCACGGCGTTGGAAAAGATTTATGACGAAAAGTATACGCTGGTGAATACCGATGGTTCGGTTCAGGGCCGGGCTGACCGGCTGGCCTCAATCAAATCGGGCGAAACGAAATTTGACACGTTCGCGTACGATGAAATAACAGTGCGGTCGAACCCGGAAGGTACGGGAGCGGTCGTGATCGCCCGGGCGACGGCGACAGGCATGAACAAAGGAAAACCTGTTCTCAGCCCAATTCGCGTAACACAGGTCTGGTCCAAAACAAAGGACGGCTGGAAGATGGTCAGCGGACAGGCCACGCCGATCACCGCTGCTGCTGCACCGGCAAAGGCCGACAATTCAAAGATGCCGGAGGCAAATAAGGCTGCGAACGCTGCAAAACCGCCACCACCGGCCGCAAATAAATAACCATTCTACTTTTTGAGAAGCAAGGGAAGATTTTCTTCCCTCTTTTTTTAACTCGCTCCGATAAGAGAGCGGACAGCAAATGGAGGAATTTCGATGAAATATATTATTGGAGTTGTGATTTTGGTGATGGTTGCGTTTGGAAACGCGATCGGTCAATGCGGCGACGCTGATAAGAAAGCCCTCGAGGCGTTTGATCGTGCGTGGGGTGTCGCCGGTGAAAAAGGTGACAAAGCGGCATTGATGAACGTCTATGCCGACGAGTTTATGGCTTTGCCCGGTATGGTTGGCAAAACATCGTCAATCGAAAATACGATGAAGACGTTCGAAAAGAATAAGGCTAATCCAAAGATGGCAGATAAGGTAACACACGATAATTATATTATTTCGTGTACACCGTCTACAGCTACGATCACGCATCGCAATATAACCTCGACCCTGGTTGGAGCGGGTGGGAAACCCGAGACTTTTTACTCGCGCAGCGTTCATTTTCTGGAAAAACGCGGCGGCAAGTGGCAGGTTGTGAGCAACGCCGGGCACGACCTTGACGATTATATGATGCTCGGTTATCTGGAGCGCGATTGGAACGCCGCCGCGTTGAAACGGGACAAGGCTTGGTTCGACCGAAACTATGCCGCTGACTTTAGTAGCGTCGGCAGTGGGTCCGCCGCTCTGATGAATAAAGAACAAGACATTGCCGATACCATGAAAGGCGCAAGCGGAGAGAATTGGAACGATCTTTCGGAACTCGAAACCCGCATCGAGGGTAGTACAGCGATAGTAACCGGCGTCAATCACGTAAAGGGAAAAGACGAAAAAGGAGTTCCGTTTGATCGGAAAGTTCGCTTTACGGATACCTGGATCAAACGCGATGGTCGCTGGCAGGCTTGGGCGACGCAGGGAACGCGAATGCCCTGACCGCTATAATCACCGATTAAACATCAACCTTGGTGTGGCTGCCGCGAATTGGTGCTGCGGTAGCCCGCATTCCCTTACATTTATGTAAAATGAGAAAGCCGGACCATATTTAATGATCCGGCTTTCGATTTGCCTTGAACACCGTCCGAAACTAGACTCCAGCCCCATTACATT
>JAYSON010000378.1:0-6194 GCA_043722725.1 Chloracidobacterium sp. | reverse complement strand
AAAAAACTGACCAGATTCAATTCGAGATCTTGAAAAATACGCCGTTTTAGAGTTCTGATCATATCCGAAAGCGAGATCTCTTCGCGGTGGATCTCCATCATGACAACTTCTTTATGCCGGAGGAGGATCTTTTCAAAGACCGTCAGCAGGTCAAATACAGTGGCGCTGATCTCGGCGTTGTTATCGTCCGACTCGATCTTACCGCGTGCGAAAACAGCCTGTTCTATCGTTGTTCGCTCGTAAAGCATCTCGGCGGCAGACTTGAATTTCTCGTATTCGAGCAGCCGGTCGACCAGCTCTTTTCGCGGATCGTCAATGTCCGTCTCTTCTTCCGCGGAGATCTCGCGCGGGAGCAGCATCTTCGATTTGATCTCGATCAGCGTTGCCGCCATAACGATAAAATCTGCCGCGACCGATATGTCGAGCCGCTTCATCAAGCGGACGTAACGAACATATTCGTCTGTTATTTTGGCGATCGGAATGTCAAAGATGTTCGCCTGCTCCTGTTTGATCAAAAACAGTAAAAGCTCGAGTGGACCGGCGAACTCTCCCATCTGAAGTCGTAGTTCGTCACCGGAACCGGCAGCTATCTGGGCGGTTTCAGTGTTGAAATCAAAGCTGAATTGTTCGGGCTGTTCCATTTTGAAGAGCTTAACGCAAAGTCGCTAAGACACAGAGTCGCAAAGATGAGAAAGCTACAGAGGAAAAGTGTTGAAACTCATTTTTTGTTTGCGTCTTTGCGACTCTGCGACTTGGCGTTAAATCTGTTCCTAAACGTATTTCGTTTCTCTCAGATAAATAATGTAATCGATCTTCGGCGGCTGAAAACCTTCTTCGCGAAGCTTGAGCATTATGTTTCCGCGATGTGTCGAAGAATGTATTAAAACATGCGACAGCATTTCGCGGAAAGTGTTCTCATGTTCCACGCCTTCGCTTGTCTTGTACTTTACATACATCCCGATCGCCTCGTCATCGAAGCGTTTCAGCAATTTTTCATACTGCCCCGCATTCTCTTTTGCGAGAGTTGAACATTCCTGAATACTCATTTCAGGCCAGAAATCGAAACCGGTCGAATCCTTGCCGTACAAACGTTCGAAATATTCCTTCTCGGTGATCAGCAAATGGGCCAGTATCTCAAGACAGCGTTCTGATTCGTTTTCCTTTAGCGAAACGATCATCCGCCGATTTGCCCAATCGTTGTATTCAAAAAGCTGACGGAGGTGATCGACGGAGTACATCGTTAATCTTCCTGATAAGCGAACTGCTGAAGATCTGCGAGCGGTATGACCTTCAAAACCGACTCGTGACAGGCCTCCAAAATTACCTGCGGAGCCATGCCCGCTTCGAACGCCTCACGCCAACGCAGCATGCAAAGACACCATTTGTCGCCATCCTGAACTCCTGGAAAGGCATATTGCGGCATCGGCGTCGAAAGGTCATTACCTACGGCTTTTGAATACGCAAGAAATTCATCGGTGGCTAAGATGCACACAGTGTGGCGACCCGTGTCGTCGTCGCCTGTCCGACAATAACCATCGCGGTAAAAGCCGGTCATCGGGTCGGTGCAGCAAGAAAGCAGCTCGCCGCCAAGTACATTTTTCGGTTTCGGCCGGTGGCCGTTGCCATTACCATTTCCGTTCGTGTTGCTCATATCTTTCTATGCGTCTAATTTAGCACGGGACACCCCTTTTCGTCCCACTTGTCCCACGCTTGTCCCATGGGCCTTGGGACAGGGAATCGTTGACACGATTAGACTTGGTGCCTGCTGTCCCAACTTTTACAAAAAAAACTTTTTTCAAAGTCTTCATCGTCTGTCCAGACGAAGTTTCCTCAGTAAAATAACTGAAGACATTACACTTAACGAGCTTCAGGTCTGTGCTGACGGCTAATACGTGACGATCCGGCCGCGGGACAAAGGGTTCGAGGTTTTCAAAGAAGATCTCGGGCAGCTATGCTCGCAGACGCCGTCGAGAAATCCTGCTATGCAACAGTGTACCATAAATAGGACATCGCAAAAAGATTTTTTTAGCTATCGCTGCCGGATGAGTTCGAGGGCACGGTCGATGGGGCGGGCGATAACGGCTTTGTTGCCTACGTCGACGATCGGGCGGTTGAGCAGGCCGGGGTTGGTTACGATCGCGGCGATGATCTCATCGTCCGATGAGTCTTCGGTCAGAGACAGTTCCTTGAACTGCGGTTCTTTTTTTCGCAGGAGATCGAACGCCGGGACACCGAGCTTTTTTAAGAGGGCCTTTAACTCGGCGGCGTCGAGCGGATCGATAAAATAATTGACCTTGTCGTAATCGATGCCGTTCTCTTTTAGGAGAACGGCGAGGTTTTTACAGGTCGTGCAGGTCGGTTTTTCGTAGACGGTGATTTTCATAGTGATAGCGTCGGAACGCGGGCACCCTGCCCGCATAGGTGCGAAGCATGCAAGTTATTTCGGACGCTTAGGCGTCCGTGCGGGCAGGGTGCCCGCGTCCCGGCATCCCGGCCGCGTCCCCGGCGTGTGTTTCGATCAGATTCTGCGACTCTTCGTAGCTGAAGACCCGCGATTTTGTAACGAAACGGACTCCGAGCGGTATCTCGAGCGAAAAGCTCGCACCGCGGCCGGGAACGACGTCGATGGTCAGCTCGGTGTGCTGCCAGAATTCGAACTGGTCCTTTGCCATGAAAAAATCGCAACCGGCGATCTCGCCAAGCCAAACATCGCTTGAGCCAACAATAAAATCACCCTTCTCGAAACACATCGGCGATGACCCGTCACAGCACCCGCCGCTTTGATGAAACATCAGGTCACCATGCTTCATGCGCAGTTGACTCACAACGGTCGCGGCTTTATCTGTTATCTTCACCCTGTATAATTTATTCATCGAAAATGAGACTTAACCGCAGATTAACGCAGATGAACACAGATATTTCCATTTCTTTATCCGCGTCAATCTGCGTCCATCCGCGGCTAATTATTTCCTAAAAGAAGCCCATCGCTTTTTTGTCGTACGAGATAAGCATATTCTTATTGTTACGGTAATGGTCGAGCATCATTTTGTGATTCTCGCGGCCAAAGCCGGATTTTTTGTAGCCGCCGAAGGGGGCGTGGGCGGGGTAATTGTGGTAGCAATTTACCCAGACGCGGCCGGCTTTGATGGCACGCGGGACTTGGTAGAGCTGGTGGGCATCGCGGGTCCAGACGCCGGCTCCGAGGCCGTAGAGCGTGTCGTTGGCAATCTCGATAGCGTCGGCTTCGTCCTTGAAGGTCGTGACAGATGCGACCGGGCCGAAGATCTCTTCCTGGAAGACACGCATCTTGTTGTGGCCTTTGATAAGCGTCGGTTTGACGTAAAAACCGCCATCAATGCCCTCGTTTTTCTGAGCTTCGCCGCCGCATAGAACCTCGGCGCCTTCGTCCTTGCCGATCTGAATATAGTTCAGGATCTTCTCGTATTGGTCTTCGCTCGCCTGGGCACCGATCATCGTTTCAGGATCAAGCGGGTGGCCCATTTTGATCGCTTTTGTGCGTTCTACGACGCGGGCGATAAATTTGTCGGCAATACTTTCCTGTACCAGAATTCGAGAAGGGCACGTGCAGACCTCGCCCTGATTAAGAGCGAATAAAGCGGCTCCTTCAAGGCATTTGTCGAAGAACTCGTCGTCATGGTCCATCACGCTTTCAAAGAAGACGTTTGGCGATTTACCGCCGAGTTCAAGCGTGACAGGGATCAGATTCTGCGAAGCGTACTGCATGATAAGGCGGCCAGTCGTCGTTTCGCCGGTGAAGGCAACCTTTGCAATACGCTCGGATGTCGCAAGCGGCTTGCCCGCTTCGGGGCCGAAACCGTTGACGACGTTTAGAACGCCGGGCGGCAGAATGTCCTGGATCAGTTCCATCAAAACCATGATGCTGGCTGGCGTTTGTTCGGCCGGTTTTACGATCGTGCAGTTTCCGGCGGCGAGCGCCGGCGCCATTTTCCACGTTGCCATCAAAATCGGGAAGTTCCACGGGATAATTTGTGCGACGACGCCAAGTGGCTCTTTAATGTTGACCGACAACGTGTTCGAATCAAGCTCGGTCGCTCCGCCCTCTTCGGCACGGATGACGCCGGCGAAATAGCGGAAATGGTCGATCGCCAACGGCATGTCGGCTGCCATCGTTTCTCGGATTGGCTTGCCGTTATCCCACGTTTCTGCACGGGCGAGCAGTTCGAGATTCTCTTCCATTTTATCGGCGATCTTCCACAGCAAATTGCTTCGCGTGGTGGCCGACGAATTGTTCCATTCGGGTGCGGCCTTGTGTGCCGCGTCGAGGGCGAGTTCGATGTCTGCCTCGGTCGAGCGGGCAATTTTTGTAAATGCTTTACCGTCAACCGGCGAGATATTGTCAAAATACTCGCCGCTTTTCGGCGCGACCCACTCGCCGCCGATAAAGTTTTCGTACTGTTCTTTGAATTTCGGTATGTCGTAAGATTTTTTAGCTGCGTCCATGAGATTTGCTCCTTTAAAGTGTTGTTCTTTACCCCGCTGGAAATTCGAGCGCGCAATATTTGGTTCGATTGAATAGATTTTATCACTTTCGATTCTTAAATTCGAAAAATCCGAATCGTGGGCGGCTTATTAAAATAATTTGGCCGGATAAGCTCGAAATTCGGGATCAACTGTTATAACCGTGAGTCCCTCAACAATGCTTTGAGCGATCAATATGCGGTCGAAAGGATCTTTGTGATGAAAGGGCAAATTTTCCAACTGCAGAATATGGTTGGTCGTAATATGTAAAACTTCCACTTCATTTTCCTGCTCCTGGCTTTCGATCAAATCTTTAAGCGGCAACTTCAGGTCTATCTTTCCAAGTTGAACCTTGATCTGCATTTCCCAGATGCTGGCGTCACTCAAAAACAACCGATTGTTTTCGTCTTCCAATGCGGCTGCTATAGATGCCGCGAGTTTTGCCGGTTCATCTGCCCACCAGATGAAACGTGGGTATCAAATAACAAATTCATTCTTTTCCCAACCAAAAATCGTCCGGCAGTTGAGCGTCAAAATCTTCACTGGTCCAGATTGTGCCACGATTAAGACCCGCAACACGTTTTTTTTTAGTCCGCGGAACCGGTTCTAAGCGAGCGAGCGCCTTGCCGTTTTGGGCAATAACAATCTCGCCGTTGAGCGCAACTATTTCAAGTAGTTCTGCCAGTTGCTTCTCGACTTTTTCAATATTTATCGTTTGCGTAGCCATAAGTACTTTATCGGGGGTATTATATCATGAATTCAAAAAGCAGATTCACGGAAAATGCCAACCGCTGAAACTAACGTGAAAGGTCTGCAATTCCTGTTTTCTCGTAAACATTTTTCAATGTTTTTTGAGCAATTTGCCTGGCCTTGTCCGCCCCGGAGGCAAGGATTTTGCTCAATTGAGCATCCGAATAATCCTTGACCCGATCCTGAAACGGTCGCAAAAATTCGACTGTTGCTTCAGCGAGTTCGGTCTTGAATTGGCCGTAGCCTTTTCCGTCAAAATGGTCAACACATTCGTCGGCGGATTTGCCGGTGAGGAGTTGATAGATCGTCAGAAGGTTTCGGATCGCGGGGCGGTCGGGTTCGAAGTTGATCGCGGTGCCGGAATCGGTGACGGCTTTTTTGAATTTTTTGGTGATCGTGTCCGCGTCGTCGAGCAGGAAGATCGAGCCGTTCGCGTTCTCGTCCGATTTCGACATCTTTTTGGCCGGGTCTTGCAGCGACATTATCTTTGCACCGACCGGTGGAATAAATGCGTCGGGAATGACAAATGTCTCGCCGAAATCGCGGTTGAAGCGTTCAGCAAGATCGCGTGTCAATTCGAGGTGCTGCTTTTGGTCCTGGCCGACAGGGACGAGATCGGTTTGATATAGAAGAATGTCGGCGGCCATCAGCACCGGGTAAGTAAAAAGTCCGACGCCGGCGTGCTTGTTACTCAAGTCGCTTAAGTCGTGGATTCTAAAAATATCTCCAAGATATTTGATTGCCTTTTCCTGGCCGTTACGAATGATCTCAGCTATTTGGTCATAACGAGACTCAATAAGGTCCCGAGGGATATATTTATTCGTCTTGTCCTTGAACTGCGTCATTCTCCCCAGTTCCCCCATGCGAGCAATGCAGGACAGAATCCACGTCAACTCGGCGTGTTCAGGAACATCGGATTGAATAAATATCGTCGATTTTTCAGG
>JAYSON010000377.1:0-3878 GCA_043722725.1 Chloracidobacterium sp. | reverse complement strand
TGCCGCGACATTCAAGCACATTCGTACGGTATCGACAGTATCGAAAACTGCTTCCTTGTCTTCTTGCATGTCTTTGTTGTAGGCGAGCGGCAGGCCTTTAAGTGTTGCAAGTAGTGCGGTTTGGTGGCCGAATACGCGGCCGGCCTTGCCCCGGATAAGTTCAAGGGCATCGGGGTTCTTCTTTTGCGGCATGAGGCTCGAACCGGTCGAGACAGCATCGCTGAGTGTGATAAAGCCAAACTCGGTAGTCGCGTAAACGATCAGGTCTTCGGCGATTCGCGACAGGTGCATCATGACGAGCGAGCATGTACCTACGAATTCGATGGCAAAATCGCGATCCGAAACAGCGTCGAGACTGTTTGCCGAGACGGACTCGAAGCCGAGTTCAGCCGCAACGGCTTCGCGGTCGATGTTGAAACTCGTTCCGGCCAATGCAGCCGAGCCGAGCGGCAGGACATTCACTCGGCGCTCCACTTCAGACAAACGTTCCTTATCGCGCGCGAGCATTTCAAAATAGGCGAGGCACCAGTGTGACCATAATACGGGCTGTGCGCGCTGAAGGTGCGTGTAGCCGGGCAGTACGGCGTTCTTGTGGCGTTCGGCGGCGGCGATCAATGCGGACTGTAAATTTTTTGCATCCGTACGGATATTCGCAATTTCATCGCGAAGCCAGAGTCGAAACGCCGTCGCCACCTGATCGTTGCGGCTGCGGCCGGTGTGCACTTTTTTTCCGGTATCGCCGATGAGTACGACGAGCATAGATTCGATAAATGAATGGACATCTTCGGCGGACGATTCCATATATCCTGCGTCACCGGCGGCGAGTTCCAGCATAGTCCGCAGCGCACCCGTGATCGCGACGTCTTCATCCGCACTTAATATTCCCGCACGCCAAAGCCCGTTTGCGTGAGCGATGCTTGCGCGGACGTCGGCGGCAAACAGCCGCTTGTCGAATCGGAAAGAATTGTTGAACTCGGCGAAGGTCTCGTCCGGTTTTTCGGTAAATCTGCCACCCCAGAGGTTTTTTGATTCCGTCATTTTATATCCAGCGTTTGAACCGTGCTAAAACCGACAATCCAACGGCGATCAGCGCCATTCCAGCAACTGTGAACCAGAAACCGTTGGAGGATTCAAAAAAATCTACCTTGTAATTCATTCCAAGAATTCCGGCGATCACGCTCAAAGAACCCGTAACAAGGGTCAAAAAAGTCAGCCGCCGAATAAATTTATTCGTCAATTGGGACGATTTTGTTGCATAAAGGTCAAAGGTGCTCAAAACCGTGTCGCGGGAGCTTTCGACCGCATCGACCGCACTTTCAAAATGCTGATTGAGCATTTTATAGTGTTCAAGCGAATCAGAATCGGCGACCTGCTTAAAATCCGCCCGCGTGAGCGAATAAAAAATATCGCGGTGCGGCAAAAGCCATCGTCTGAGTTTTGAAACATCGGTGCGGAGCTCGACCATTTCAGACAGAAAATCCGTAGTTTCCATATCGGTTTTCAATACCTTGGCGTCAAATACGTCCACGCGGTGTTCGATCGCTTCCAGTGCCTGAAAATAAGAGACAAGATGCAGGTCGAGCAATGTCGCGAGAAAACTCTCCGCATCAAGCTCACCGAACTGAGTTTCCGCCTTTTCCCGTTTTCTTAATTTGGTAAAATATTCAACTTCGCCTTCGTGTGCCGTGACGATAAAATTTTTACCGACAATGAAATCGATAGGCTGCCTTTCCGGGTGCGAATCGGCGTTCATCTTGACGGAAACGATATTGAAGCGGAAAAAGTCTTCGAAGTTTTCAAGCTGCGGACGGCGCTTTGGATCGCTTATTGCCCTCAGCGGCAGCTTCTGTAAATTGATGCTTTTAGCGATCTGCTGCAGCGTTTCCTCGTTATTATCGAGAATATTTATCCAAAGGAGGTGATTTTCCTTTAATTTCGCTATATCTACGTCGCCCGGCTCGACCTTTTCGTCTGCGCCCGTAGCGTCGTAAAGATAAAAATGGGCGTTCACAAACTGTTCTCCCGATTGAAATTCATCCGCAAATTATAACCGAAAACTGCATTGACCGGCTTCTATTTTGACAAATTGACCGATTTTGTTTAACCGTAAGTGATTGTGAAAAAGATAAATAAAATAATTTTGGCGTATTCCGGCGGGCTTGATACGTCGGCGATGCTGCTTTGGGTAAAGGAAACATATGACTGCGAGGTCGTATGTTATTGCGCCGATGTCGGGCAGGGCGAAGAATTGAGCGGGCTTGAAGAAAAGGCGAAGGCGACCGGTGCCTCGAAGCTTTATGTCGAGGACCTGCGCGAAGAATTCGTTAAGGATTTTGTGTGGACGGCAGTTAAGGCAAATGCTTTGTACGAAGGTGTTTACCTGCTCGGAACATCGCTTGCGCGACCCGTTATAGCCAAAAGGCAGATCGAGATCGCCCAGCTTGAAGGAGCCGACGCTGTTGCCCACGGAGCGACCGGCAAGGGCAACGACCAGGTGCGATTCGAGCTGACATATTACGCCCTGCTGCCTGATATTAAAGTAATCGCACCGTGGCGGACGTGGGAATTTAAGGGCCGGGCCGACTTGATCGCCTACTGCGCTAAGCACGGCATTCCCGTCACGGCGACGGCCGCAAAGCCATATTCGATGGACCGCAACCTAATGCATGTCTCGTATGAGGGCGGCATTCTCGAAGACCCGTGGGCCGCGCCGCCGGATGATATCTTCCTGCTGTCAAAATCACCCGAAAAGGCTGCCGACAAGCCGGAAGAGATCGTTTTAACTTTCGAGAAAGGCGATCCCGTCGCGATAAACGGGGAGAAATATGGCGCGGTAGATCTGCTGACAAAGCTCAATTTCACCGGCGGCGAACACGGCATCGGCCGCGTCGATTTGGTCGAAAACCGCTTTGTAGGAATGAAGTCACGTGGCGTTTATGAAACGCCTGGCGTGACCATTCTGCAAACGGCGCACCGTGCTCTCGAATCGATCACGATGGACCGCGAGGTGATGAGGCTGAGAGATTCCCTGGGCGTAAAGTTTGCCGAATCAGTATATTACGGCTTCTGGTTCGCACCGGAATTCGAGATCCTGCGGTCGATGATCGAGCAAACGCAGGAAAACGTATCGGGAGACGTGCGGCTGAAACTCTATAAAGGAAACGTCATCGTAACCGGCCGCAAATCGCCGTACTCGCTCTATAAAGAACGTATCGTCACTTTCGAAGACGACGCCGGAGCGTACGACCAGCACGACGCGGAAGGGTTTATCAAGCTGCAGGCACTGAGGCTGAGGTTGAGGAAGATGGAGTAACCGAGGGAATCATACGAGCTAACGGGGTGGTGGAGTCCAAATGCAATCGCTTAAAGTTAACGATCAGAATTTCGCGTCGGTGAACTGGGAGGACGAGTATTACAAATACTGTGAATTCGTCGATATCTCTCCGGAGGGCGGACACATAACTTCTGATTTTTCGACTTGCACCTTCAGAAACGTCGACTGGTATTGGGGAATATTCAACATCGTCAATTTCGTCGATTGTATTTTCGTGAACTGTGTTTTCCGAGGAACCTCGTTTTACGAACGCAAGTTCGTAAAGTGTGAGTTGCAAGGCTACAGGTTCATAAAGGATAACCTTGACGGTGACTGCAAGTTTGACGGGGCAGTCGCATACGGTTGCAAAGTATCAAACTCCGAAGGTTTCGAGCCGGATTTCCGGTAGATCGTGGTGTGAATCAAATCGCTGTAGATAAAGATTATGAGACGGAATGTTATAGAATGGGTCATGACTAGTTAAACATCTTATTGTATAAGATAAAGCTAGTAATGACAGATAGTTACAACATATTTAAGCGTTCCCGAATTTCTCGTAAGAAAT
>JAYSON010000376.1:0-7833 GCA_043722725.1 Chloracidobacterium sp. | reverse complement strand
ATTTCTTACGAGAAATTCGGGAACGCTTAAATATGTTGTAACTATCTGTCATTACTAGCTTTATCTTATACAATAAGATGTTTAACTAGTCATGACCCTTCTTTTATGATGTCATATCAGTGATACGAGATTTACATTGCTGATCCCGGTCGGAAACATCCGTCTTCTCTAATTTATTGACACGACTACTCATATCTGCTACTAAAGAAGCCTATCAGGATTAACTGTGATTATCGCATAACCACAGCGGATTTGAAGTTTCCGTCTTCATTAAATGAAAATTGCCGTCTTAAAAGAGACCCTCGATGGAGAACGCCGCGTAGCTTTGGTCCCCGAGTCGGCTGTAAAACTGATTGCTGCCGGCAGCGAGGTTCTCGTCGAATCGGGTTCGGGATACTTTGCAAACTGGGATGACTCTCACTATACCGAGGCCGGTGTGAATGTGCTTTCAAACCCGGAAGAGATTCTCAAAACCGCCGATATTCTCGTTTCGATCAATCGTCCTCCTGCCGAAACACTAGATAAACTTCAAAGGGGAACTATCGTCGTTTCGCTACTTCGACCGTTGGATAAGCCAAAACATCTTAAAGTATTCATAGATAATGGGTTGACCGCGTTCGCATTGGAGATGATCCCGAGAACTACGCGAGCCCAGACAATGGACGTGCTCTCGTCAATGGCGACTATAGCCGGCTACCGTGCCGTATTGCTTGCCGCCGGAAAGCTGCCCAAGCTATTTCCTCTCCTCACCACGGCAGCCGGGACTATACCGCCGGCCAAGCTGCTTGTGATCGGTGCGGGTGTCGCGGGCCTGCAGGCGATAGCGACTGCCAGACGGCTCGGTGCGGTTGTCGAAGGATTTGATGTTCGCTCGGCTGCGGGCGAGGCCGTAAGATCGCTCGGTGCTAAGTTTATCGAGATCGAGAACCTTAATGCCGAGGGCGAAGGCGGCTATGCAAAAGAGGTCGGCGACGACGTTCTTGAACAGAGCCAGAGATTAATCGAAGAACACGCAAAGAATATCGACTGCATTATCACGACCGCGCAGGTGCCGGGCAAAGTGTCACCGCTCCTGATAACGGCTTCGGCGGTCGGCGGTATGAAACGCGGATCCGTAATTGTAGATCTGGCTGGGCAGAACGGCGGCAATTGCGAGTTGTCCAAACTCGACGAAATGGTTGATCACAATGGCGTTTCGATCTACGCACCATCGAATTTGGCATCTGAGGCGGCGATTCATGCCAGCCAGCTTTTTTCCCGAAATGTTACGGCATTCTTAATTCTTTTGATAAACGACGGAAAGCTGAATCTCGATTTCTCCGACGACATTCTTTCCGGCAGCTGTGTCGTTCACGACGGCGAAATCAGAAACGAGCGTATAAAGGAGTTTTACAACACCTGACACGAGGTTTTTATGAATGCGGAAACAATCATCGGTTCATTCTACGTTTTTGCACTGGCGGCTTTCCTTGGCTACTTGGTAATTTCCAAGGTCCCACCGCTTTTGCACACGCCGCTAATGTCGGCGACAAACGCGATCTCGGGCATTTCGCTCGTTGGGTCGATAGTCTTGGCCGGTTCAGACCATGATCTCGTTAGCACCGTTCTCGGCGTTGTCGCTGTAATCTCAGCAACAATCAACGTCGTCGGCGGTTTCCTAATCACCGACAGAATGTTAAGGATGTTTAAGGAAAAATAAGAGCTTCGAGTATGTATTTCATTGAGATCACATATCTTATCGCCTCGGTACTATTTATCTTCGGTCTCAAGCAAATGAGCGCTCCGAAGACGGCGCGGAGCGGGATGAACCTGGCTGCACTGGGCATGCTGATGGCGATAATCGGGACGCTCATGCATCGCGATATCATTTCGTATCAATGGATATTAATCGGGCTCGTTATCGGTTCGGTCATCGGCACCGCGATGTCGCTGAAGATACCGATGACCGCAATGCCGCAGCGGACCGCGCTGTCACACGCGTTCGGAGCTTTAGCTGCAACGCTTGTAGGAATTGCGGAATTTTACCGACACAGTGGCGAGCTTGGATCGTTTAAAATGTCCGCTATCGGGCTTGAGGTCCTTTTCGGCGGGATCACGGTAATGGGCAGCCTGATGGCCTTTGCAAAATTGCAAGGACTGATTCGCGGCACGCCGGTCACCTATCGCGGGCAGAACATCGTCAATGTCACATTATTCATCGCTGCGTTGTGTATATTCGTTTACCTTATCTTTTTCCCGGCAACACCGGCACTTTTTTACACAATGGTCGGGCTCGCGTTTCTTTTT
Source organism: Chloracidobacterium sp. (assembly GCA_043722725.1). GTDB lineage: Bacteria > Acidobacteriota > Blastocatellia > Pyrinomonadales > Pyrinomonadaceae > OLB17. Next base: position 5,547 of record JAYSON010000376.1, on the reverse strand, counting down.
GGGATTCTGCTTGTAATTCCCATCGGTGCAGCAGATATGCCTGTGGTGATGTCGCTGATGAATTCTTATGCCGGCCTGGCCTCGGCTGCGACCGGTTTCGCTCTGAACAACAAGGTTCTGATCATCGCCGGGACGCTCGACGGATTTTCGGGGTTTATTCTTTCGGTATTGATGTGCCGCGCAATGAATCGCTCGATCACTAATGTGCTTTTCGGTGCATTTGGGGCGGTCAAGTCGCAATCCGCAGATGTGATTGAGGGTGAAATGCGCGAGATATCGCCCGATGACGCCGCCATCCAGCTTGCTTATGCCCGTCAGGTGGTTTTCGTACCGGGCTACGGAATGGCGACTGCACAGGCTCAATACGCCGTCCGGGAACTCGCTGAAGCACTTGAACATCGAGGCGTCTCGGTGAAATACGCGATCCACCCGGTCGCCGGACGAATGCCCGGCCATATGAACGTGCTTCTCGCCGAGGCTAACGTTCCCTATTCGGCGCTGTTCGAGCTGGAGCAGGTGAATCCAGAAATGCCTAACACCGATGTCGCGGTGGTTGTCGGGGCAAACGACACGGTAAATCCCGATGCCCGTGATAATCCCAACAGCCCTATCGCTGGAATGCCGATAATCGAAGTTGATCTGGCAAAAGCTGTTTTCGTCTTGAAACGGGGAACGGGAAAAGGCTTCTCCGGCATCGAGAATCCGCTGTTTTTCAAACCCAACACACAGATGATCTACGGCGACGCAAAAGCCAGTCTTTCTAAGCTTGTCCAAGCCGTTCAGCGAGCCTGATCGATCCGATCGAAAAATGCCTGAAGCTTTGTACTGTCTTTTTTACCTCTCTTGATCTCGAGTTTGCTGCATGCGTCAACGCCAAACGGCTGAACCATTTCGATCGCCTTTGCAATATTCTCATCCGAAAGCCCGCCTGCGAGGTACATTTTGGGAAAGAGCGCCTGGACTTTCTTCGCAATTTCCCAATCGAAAGTCTCGCCGGTGCCGCCGTGTTCCTTTGGCGAATATGCGTCAAGCAAAATGGCATCAACGTCGTATTGCAAAACATCTTCCGGTTTGAACGCGCTCGAGACACCAAAAGCCTTGATAATTGGAGACTCCCCATGTGACTTCAAGTTAAGTACGAATTCAGGTGTTTCCGCACCGTGAAGCTGTACCGCTCTAAGGCCCGCCGTTCGTACGGTGGACTCAATCACCTCATAACTCGCATTGACGAAAACGCCAATTATCAGAATATTTGCGGGTAACTTTTCAACTATCACACGAGCATTGTCGGGCGTAATATACCGCGGACTCTTTTCATAGAAGTTGAAACCAACGGCGTCCGCGCCGAATTGCGCGCAGAGAAGAGCATCTTCCAAATTCGTAATACCGCAAATTTTGACTTTGGTCATATAAGGCTCTCACACGCGTTTAGACTCATCTCTCAGTCGCGTCGCCAAATACCACACAATGAATAGATTGATGATAAGGATCGCCACCCTAAACCACGTAGGCCGCTGGTAGATCTCATAAATCTCCAGCGGAATAAGCAATGCCGTCGAGATCGCCGTCAAATATTCTGCCCAACGCTTTTGAAACCATAGTCCAAGGCCTTCTGTAAACAGCAAGCCGGAATAAAAAAGGGCAACGACACTTAAGGTGATAAGCTGTTTGTTATCAACACCGGCCACTCTTTCCAGAATCGCATGAACATATCTGTTGCCCGCGTCGATTCCGTGGCGGCTGACGAAATCCGTTGCCCACGCATTTACATCCTGGTCTAGCAGAGAAAGGAGTTCAAAGGCTGCGGCAATAAGTAAGACGCCTTTCACAATCTTCTCTGTCGAAATAAAATGGATGGTCCATGTCCGTTCGCGACGAGTCTGATTTTTATATCGAAGATGCGGTTTATTCATACCCAGCCATGCAGCACACCGCTTGCGTCTTTTGCCCGCATAAGAGTTTCGCCAATTAAAAATCCGTCGAATCCGAGCAGTCTTAGTTCGGCGATCTCTTCACGCGACGTGATGCCGCTTTCCGCGATCATCAGCGAACCATCAGGCTTGTGCCTGATTATCTCACATGAAACGTCGAGCGAGACATTGAACGAATGCAGATCCCGGTTATTGACGCCGATTAGTTTTGCACCCATGTTTGAAGCCCGCTCAAGCTCGTCGAGCGTGTGTACTTCGACCAGTGCGTCCAGGCCAAGCTCGTGCTCAGCCACGCGATAAAGTTCGGCAAGAACCTTATGGTTCAGCATGGCAACGATAAGTAGTATTGCGTCGGCACCGGCCTCGGCCGCCTCATAGATCTGAAATTCGTCAAAAACGAAATCCTTGCGCAAGATAGGCAGGGAAGTTGCCGCCCGAGCCGTTTTCAAATCATCCAGCGAGCCTTTGAAGAAATCCTCTTCCGTTAGAACCGAAATCGCTGCCGCACCGCCGTTATCGTAATTTCGGGCGGTTTCCGCGACGTCGATCTTGTCGTTTATTACGCCTTTCGATGGCGACGCTCGTTTTATTTCTGCGATGATATTTACACCGTCTTTGGCAAGTGCTCGTCTAAGCCGATTGTTTTCTTTGCCAACTCGAAATGCGAACGCCCGCTCTTTCAAATCCACGGGATCGCACTTTCGTTTCTCTTCGCCAATGCGTTTACGCTTTGCTTCGAAAATTGTATTTAGAAATGTTTCGCTCATTTGTTCGTAAACGCGGTAAGTTCTTCAAGTTTTGCCAACGCCGCACCTTCCCGGAGATTACGCTCGGCGAGCTGAAATGCCATTTCCAAATCGACTTTGCCACCGGCTAGAAATATCGCTGCTGCGGCATTCATCAACACAAGCCTCTCCGCCGCGTCACCATTTCGGCGGCCTTCGAGTATCTGCGTTATCAACCCGGCACTCACAAGCGGCGATGCGACAGACAGCCCGTCGAGTGCGGCAGCCTCTACACCAAAATCCGCCGGCGATATCTCAAGCGTCTTCACCGAATCATCGGCAACTTCCGCCACAAATGTTTTGCCCGACAACGTTATTTCATCGAGTCCGTCCTCACCATGAACGATCCAGGACTTTTTGGTTCCGAGACGAGCCAGCACGCGGGCGGTTTTCGCAACCATATCGGGATGCCAAACACCGATGACCTGATGCGGGGCGTTGGCCGGATTGCATAACGGGCCCAAATTATTAAAGATCGTCGGCTTGCCGAGATCGCGTCGCACTTTTGCAAGAATCGGCGAAAGCGAATGAAAGTTCGGTGCGAACATAAAGCAGATTCCAATCTCATCGAGACATTGACCCGCTTTGGCGGCATCAACCGCCGCATTGACGCCCAATGCGGTCAGCACATCGGCACTGCCGGAATTGCTCGTCGCTGCACGATTGCCGTGTTTTGCGACCGGCACTCCCGCACCTGCAATAACAAACGCAGCGGCGGTCGAAACGTTGAATGTCTTTGCCTTGCTTCCGCCGGTGCCGACCGCGTCGACAAACGCCGTGTGTTTCGTATTCACGCGAATACAGCGATTCCGCATGATAGACGCAAGGGCGAATAGTTCGTCCTCGGTCGTCCCTTTTTGCTCCCAGGCTGTCAGCACATCCGCCAAGAGCCGCTCATCAGTCTCGGCTATCAATGCCTCAAAGAGTGGCTTCGCATCGCTTTCAGCAATCTCATCGCCCGACCGGAAAGAACCAAGAATATCATGCAATATATCCATGCCTGATGTGTTAAGCTACGGTTCCCTCGGCGATCTCGAGCGCTTTCAGCAATGCGCGCGCCTTATTTACCGTCTCCTGGAATTCGAGCTCCGGCACCGAATCGGCGACGATCCCGGCCCCGGCCTGCACCTTAGCTTCGCCGTTTTCAAGCACCAGCGTGCGGATCGCAATACATGTATCCATATTCCCGGCGTAATCGAAATATCCGACTGCTCCGGCATAAACACCGCGCGGCGTCGGTTCGAGGTTTTGGATTATCTCGATCGCCCTCACTTTCGGTGCTCCCGAAACCGTACCTGCAGGGAAGCAGGCCGCCAACGCATCAAAGCGGTCAAACCCAACACGAAGCTCAGCCGAAAGATAGCTTACCAAATGCTGTACATGCGAATATTTTTCGACGCTCATCAGGCCCGTAACCTTAACACTTCCGTACGCGGCGACGCGTCCGAGATCGTTTCTCCCAAGATCGACAAGCATCTGGTGTTCGGCGACTTCCTTCACGTCTGCCCGCATTTCTTCTGCCAATCTCACATCTTCATCATCGGTTTTACCACGTGGACGCGTGCCCGCGATCGGGCGATATTCAAGCTGCTTACCACGGCTGCGGACAAGCATTTCCGGCGACGCACCGATAATCGATCGACCGCCGATCTGCAGCAGAAACATGTACGGCGAGGGGTTCAGCGACCTCATCGCCCGATAGATCGATACCGGAGACGCTCCGGTCGGCTTTGTAAAACACTGCGAAATAACGACTTGATAGCATTCACCCGCAGCGATCAACTCCTTGATCTCGCGGACGGCATTTTCGAACTCAGGCCGCTCCCAGTTCGAGCGCACTTCGCCACTCGCCGGGTTTGGATTCGAACGGGGAATCGAAACGGAGCGATTTTCGAGAATATCCCTGATCGCGGCGTTCGCGGAAACGGCCTTTTCAAATAGCGTCTCAAGCCCGTCCGGACCTCCGTCGCTTTCATCCGTGAACACGAGGCTGATTATCTTGATCGTTTGTTTGGCGTGATCAAAAGCAACAATCGATCGAAAAAACATGAATGTGGATTCGGGCGAAAGGTCACGGTCGCTGGATTCCGTTTTCACCGAAGGCTCAAACCAGCCCGAGCACGAAAAGCCGAAATATCCGATCGCCCCGCCGACAAACGAAGGCATATCGCTGTCTTGCACTACGATGTTGTTACGAAAATGCCCCCGCAAATATGCCCACATCGCGGTTTCGATCGCGGTCTCGCCGTTTGCGTCGGCGACCACCACCGAATTTTTATTTCCGCTCACCAACATTCGCGGATCGACGCCGATAAACGAATACCGGGCGAGGCTCTCGCCGCCTTCGACCGATTCGAGCAGATACGAGTTCGACGAACCTTCGGCCAGCTTAAGATAAACGGTCAGCGGCGTCAAAAGGTCCGCCGGGAGCGTTTCTATCACAGGTATCACGTTGGCCCGTTCGGTCTTGCTCAAAAAATCTTCGAAATTACTCATTGTTCGTTAAAAACAAAAAGGCCGCCATAAAAAGTTTAGGCGGCAACCTCATAAATATAGAAATCTCGATCAAGCCTATTGGCCGAAACTGATCTCCGTATTTAGACCGCTGCCCGGCCAGTAACTTGAAAGCCGCCAGCTCCAAGCCCAACGCCAACCACCGGAAACCAAAAATTTTGCTATATTCACTTTCATCTGTACCTCTTGTACCAAAATCCTTTTCGCTGTGTCAATCACATTCGTTTTGGTACTTCGATTCCCATCGTCAGCAAAGCCGCCGTCAGAGCATTTCTCGCAAGGTCCGCAGTTACGACCAAAACGGCCTGTTTCACAGG
>JAYSON010000375.1:0-13440 GCA_043722725.1 Chloracidobacterium sp. | reverse complement strand
CAGAAGCGCTTCAAGCGCTGCATTGTGTTCCTTCAACGCCGTCTGATCTTTAGACATTTTCTCCATCATCATTGCCATCTTTTGGTGCTTTTCCGCGCTCATCGTCGCCTGATGCTTTTGGTGAACGCCGTCCATCATCTCCACGCCGCGTTTGATTTCGGTTAGCGCGGTTCGCGCAAAATCGCGGTCGAACATTTTGGAATCGGCTGTCATACCGCGTAGGGCGGCGGCGAAATTGGCGACCGTTTGCCGATAGGGGGTCCTGATTGCGTGATGCGGACTTTTCATTATTTCCGCCATCATCGTTTTATCTGGCATTTCCTTTCCGTCTATTTTTTTTGTTTTGTCCGAAAACGAAGCTGCCGGATGCGGCCGTCAACAAAATTGCGGCACAAAAAATTAAAGTTTCTTTTTTCATATATATGTCTCCTTAGCGTTGATCCAGTTGCAACGAACGTGCCTTAATGAAAACGGCTGGATTGAGACGTTCTGGGTTAATAGTGATTTTAAATTGCGAATAATTCAGCGCGTTGCTGCGAAACATTTTACGGGTCGCAGGGCGGAATATTTTTAACTGATTTCAGCTTGGTTTGCCGATCTTTTACAAGGTAAGCTCAAACCTAGGTGTTGGTCGCAAGCTGTTAGATAGAAACAGTGTTTTTAATTGGGGGTTCAAACGAAATTTTGGCAAATGGTGCGATTATTCAACCATTTATATTGCGGATGAATTAAATAGATGGCTAAATCATGATAATTTTAATTGCCTATGATGGGTCCGGGTATTCTCACGCTTCATTGTTTGACTTACTGCAAGCAGGATTACCTCAAGAAGCCGATGTTATTTTACTTTCAGTTTCAGAGGTATGGATGTCGCCCTCAGTAAAACAAGATGAAATCGAATCTGTTGTGGATACCGAAATTGCTGAATATTTTCAAAAATATTACCAGCAGACTGACAGAAATTTAGCCGAATCAAAATTGATCGCCGAACAAGCTAAAGAGGAGTTGCTTCGATATTTTCCCCGTTGGACGATCAAAACAGAAGCAGTCTTTGGTTCAGCCGCGAGCATAATTTTGTCGAGGTCTTTCGAATTCAAACCCGACCTTATTGTTGTGGGGGCACAGGGACTTTCCTCGTTCAGTCAGACAGGATTAGGCAGCATATCACAAAGAGTTTTAACTGAAGCCGTATGTTCGGTAAGGGTCGCACGCAGAAAGAATGATGATGCTTCACCTGAGCTGAGAATCGCCATCGGCTTTGACGATTCGCCCGGTTCTATGGCGGCGGTTGAGAGCGTTGCTTCGCGGCAATGGCGTAGGAAACCGGAAATCCGACTTATATTAGTTACTGAGCTGCTTGTCGCGTTAATTCCCGGACGGGTCTTTCAAATAATTCCCGGTTGGTCAGAGGGAAGGATGAAAGGGGAACAAAAATGGGTTGAAACACTTGCCGCCGAAGCCCTGCAAACACTGCGTCACGCCGGTCTGCCGGCGACGCTGCACGTTTGCAGCGGCAATCCTCGTCTGGTATTGGCCCAGGAAGCAACAAATTGGCGCGCCGATTCTATTTTCATCGGAGCCAACGCCGAGGGCGGCAGCCTTGAACGTCTTCTCCTCGGCAGCGTTTCGGCGGCGGTTGCCGCCCGTGCCAATTGTTCGGTTGAAGTGGTGAGAAAGATATAACGCTTGCCGAATAAGAATGTTTTTGACGAATTAAGATTTGGTAGACTTTTATGAATGAAAATAAAAGCAAACAAACGCTAAGTGCGGATGAACTTCGGAAAATCAATGCGTACTGGCGGGCATCTAATTATTTATCCGTCGGGCAGATTTATTTGCTCGACAATCCGCTGATGCGCAAGCCGCTTAAAATTGAACATGTCAAACCGCGGCTGCTCGGACACTGGGGAACTACGCCAGGATTGAATTTCATCTATGTTCATCTGAATCGACTGATAAAGATGCACGATCTGAGGGTTATTTACATCGCAGGTCCCGGACACGGCGGACCGGGAATCGTCGCCAACACTTATCTCGAAGGAACGTATAGCGAAGTTTATCCGAACATTTCCGAGGATGCGGCGGGAATGCGGAAATTGTTCAAACAGTTTTCGTTTCCCGGCGGCATTCCGAGCCACGTCGCGCCCGAAACGCCCGGTTCGATTCACGAAGGCGGCGAACTCGGCTACGCGCTGGCACACGCTTACGGCGCGGTGTTCGATAATCCCGATTTGATTGCCGCCTGTGTTATCGGCGACGGCGAAGCCGAAACCGGCTCACTCGCGGCAAGCTGGCACTCGAACAAATTTCTCAATCCGGCGCGTGACGGAATCGTCTTGCCGATTCTGCATCTGAACGGCTATAAAATCGCTAATCCGACAATTTTCGCTCGCCTGAGTCGTGAAGAATTAACGAGTTTGTTGGTCGGCTACGGTCATAAACCGTATTTCGTTGAAGGCGATAATCCTGAATTGATGCACGAAAAAATGGCGGAAACGCTCGATGCCGTTTATGCCGAAATCAAAGACATTCAGAATCAAGTCAGAGCGAACGGGTTCACGACGCGCCCGGTTTATCCGATGATTGTGCTGCGCTCGCCGAAAGGCTGGACGTGTCCGAAGACGGTTGACGGATTACAGGTTGAAGGCACGTTCCGCTCGCACCAGGTTCCGCTCGGCGAACTCGCGGCTAAGCCCGAACATCTGAAAATGCTCGAAGAATGGATGCGCTCGTATCAGCCGGAAGAACTTTTTGACGAACACGGAAAACTCATTCCCGAATTGCGGGAACTCGCGCCCGAAGGCACACGCCGAATGGGAATGAACCCGCACGCCAACGGCGGAGAATTACTCAAAGATTTGGCAGTGCCTAACTTCCGCGAATACGCCGTCCAAGTTGCAAAACCCGCAGCGACTTATGCTGAAGCCACCCGCGTTTTAGGCGGCTTACTGCGCGATGTGATGCGGCTCAACGACGAAAATAAAAACTTTCGCATTTTCGGTCCCGACGAAACCGCCTCGAATCGTTTGGACTCCGTGTTTGAAGCGACGAATCGAACGTGGACGGAAGATGTTTTGCCTTCGGACGACCATCTCGCGCCGGACGGCAGGGTGATGGAAGTTTTGAGCGAACATCTCTGCCAGGGCTGGCTAGAAGGATATTTGTTGACCGGGCGGCACGGCTTCTTTTCGTGTTACGAAGCCTTTATTCACATTATCGATTCGATGTTCAACCAGCACGCCAAGTGGTTGAAAACAACACGGCAGATTCCCTGGCGGCGACCGATTGCGTCCTTGAATTACCTGCTCACCTCGCACGTCTGGGGGCAGGACCACAACGGTTTTTCACATCAGGACCCCGGGTTTATCGACCACGTTATCAACAAAAAAGCCGAGGTCGTACGCGTCTATCTGCCGCCCGATGCAAATACTCTGCTGTCCGTCGCCGATCATTGTCTGCGAAGCAAAAACTACGTCAACGTAATCATCGCGGGCAAAAAACCGTCGTTGCAGTATCTCGATATGGATGCGGCAATTAAGCACTGCACCGCCGGAGTGGGCGTCTGGGAATGGGCAAGCAACGATGAAAACGCCGAGCCGGATGTGGTGATGGCTTGCGCCGGGGATGTTCCGACATTGGAAACACTGGCGGCAGTCGATATTCTGCGTCAAAACTTCGTTGATTTAAAAATTCGCGTCGTTAACATCGTTAATTTGATGAAGTTGCAGCCCGTCAGGGAACATCCGCACGGGCTTTCGGACAATGATTTCGATTCGATTTTTACCACCGACAAGCCTATAATTTTCGCGTTTCACGGTTATCCATGGCTGATTCATCGCCTCACTTATCGCCGGACGAATCACGACAACATTCACGTTCGCGGCTACAAGGAAGAAGGCACGACGACCACGCCGTTCGATATGGTTGTTTTGAATGATTTGGACAGATTTCATCTCGTGATTGACGTTATCGTGCGTGTTCCACAACTTGAAAAAACCGGAGCGCACGTTAGGCAAAAAATGCGCGACAAACTTATCGAACACAAGGCATATATAAACGAGTTTGGCGATGATATGCCGGAGATTCTGAATTGGAAATGGACATATTGAGCCGTTCATTTCACGATTGTTTTTATGAATATACTCGTCTTGAACTGCGGCAGCTCGTCGCTCAAATTTCAGCTGATTGCTACTGATCTGGATCGCATTGAGCGAAATACAGATAAACGTCTGGCGCACGGCGTAATCGAGCGCATCGGCGGAGCGGCAATCATCACCTTGACGGCCGAAGGAGAGGTGCCGCAACGCTCGGCCGCCCCGATCAAAGATATTAGATCGGCGGTTGAAACTATCGTCCGCTGGATTGCTTCGGAAGCGTCCGAAATAGAAGAAATCAAAAGCCTCGCCGATATTCAGGCAGTCGGGCATCGCGTCGTCCACGGAGGCGAATATTTTACCGAATCGGCGACTATTACCGACGAAGTTTTGCGCGGCATCGAAGACTGCATCGAACTAGCTCCGCTTCATAATCCCGCGAACATCAAAGGGATCTTAGCCGCCCGCGAGATTTTCGGAAAAGATATTGCGCAAGTCGCCGTATTCGACACGGCTTTTCATCAGACTTTGCCGGAACACGCTTTTCTCTACGCCATTCCCTATCAACTCTATCGCCGTCACAAAATTCGCCGTTATGGTTTTCATGGAATATCGCACCGCTACGTCGCATACCGCTATCGCACTTTGCAGAATATTCCGCGCGAACAGGTAAACATCATAACCCTTCATCTCGGCAACGGGTGTTCGGTCGCGGCAATAAAAGGCGGAAACTCGATTGATACTTCGATGGGGCTAACACCGCTTGAAGGTTTAGTGATGGGAACGCGATCCGGCGATTTGGATGCGGCAATCGTCGAGTTTATCAGCGAGAAGGAAGGATTGACCGTGCAGGACGTCGAAACGCTGCTCAACACGCAATCAGGACTTTTGGGAATTTCTGGTCTAACTAACGATATGCGCGAACTCGTTGCCGAAGCGGGCGAAAATAGCGATCGCCGCGCTCGACTCGCCGTCGAAATTTTTTGCTACAGGGCGGCGAAATACATTGGTTCGTACTTAGCCGCTATGAACGGTGTGGATGCAGTTATCTTTACCGGCGGCATCGGGGAAAATTCGCCGGAAATTCGTGCGTTGATCTGCCTAAACTTATCTTGGATGGGAATTGAAATAGATCCTCAACTCAACAACACGTTCCTTGAGGGGCGGGAAGGAATTATAAGTAAAGATGCGGCGCGGCTCAAAGTCTTTGTCATTCCAACCAATGAGGAATTGCTGATTGCCCGCGATACCGTGCGATTAGTCGGGAAATAAGTCTCGAACGGTTGACTTCGGCGGGTTTAAGGCTGGGAAGATTACTTGCATAAAAAGGGCAAAATATAAGAAACATAGCAAAGTTCCGAACTTTTATCCTTTACTATCTTACTTTTGCTTTCTAAAAACTGTATGCCGCGCCGAGATTGACGTGATCCGAATTTTGTCGGCCGCTGAAAACATAACTGGTTTGAAGGCGTCGAAACTCCGTGCCGATTTGAAATTGCGGCGTGAATTTGTAAATCAAATCGAAAGCGTAAGCCAAGTTTCGCGTCCGAAAATCGCGTCGAGTTAAACTTACCAAATCTTCATCGCGCGGGTCATCGAGACCGATCGAGCCGAGAATCGAAAAACGATTTTTCCAAATATTTGGCGTAAAACCAAGCTGCGTCTAGCCGTCGCGGGTGCTGATGGAGCGAACGCCGCCGGAAACTAAATTGTTGTTCCGACGAAAAGCAAAATCGGGGTTGATGCTTTGAAAAACTCCGGCTTGAAAGCCGCCCAGATTACGCCCGAAAAACGCTTCGCCTGCTAAATTGATCTGCATCGAAAGGGGAAAATTCCAATCCAAAGCAACGCCGATTGAATCGACATCATTTTTGACGTTCGCCGCTCCGGTGAAAATGCGCGAGCGTCCGTAATGCGCCGACAGGCCAACGCTTCCGGATTTCTTCGTGCCGATAAAGTTTTTATCCGCGAAAGCGATGCGGCTTTGAAAAAATGGGACGCGCGATGCCGCGCCGCTCGTCGGTTGCAAAAAGAAGTTTGAAGCTGTCGGATAATCGCCGGTTTGCGGGGCGAGAATCGCACCCGTCCAAGTGAAATTTGCGTTCAGTTTCCTTTCAATTTTGATCTGCGGCAAACGCGCCCAAGTGTTTCCGGCAGCGGCCAATTGAGGAATCGCGGCGGCGGCAATCGAAACAGGATTAACGGGTGCGAAAACCATCCAATCCTGTCCGACGGTAACGGAAGCTTTTTCCCAATCGAGCCGCGCGTTTGCCAATCTCAATCTGACAACGCCAAAATTCTCGCCGATGCCAATTGTCGGAAAGCCGCCGAAAAAGTCTGCTTCAACAATTGCGGTAACTCTTGCGTTGCCGATTTTCGAGCCTTCGACGCGCAATCCGAGACGAGTTTGTCTGACACTCGCGCTGACATTTCCCAAACCTGTAGGCGTGGCGAAAAGTGGAACGTCGGCGTTATTCGTACCGCCGCTATTGCCGAAGGCGTTGAAGTAAATTGTGCCGTACGGAACGAACCGAGCCGAGCCGATGTCAACGCCGAGCGGTTTCGTCTGCTTGTCAGGCGAAACGCCTTGATTTGTTTTCGTTTCGGATTTTGTTTCTGTTTTTACTTCCGTCTTTGTTTCGGATTTTGCTGCGAAGGTTGAATCATTCGCATCTGCCGATGCTTGCACAGTCGGCGGGTTAGCAGAAAGCAATTGAATTAGTTTGGCGAGTTCTTCGGGCATCTGTTTCATTTGCGCTTCCATCTGCACGATCCGTTTTTGCAAATCTTCGTTGGAAGGCGTTTTGACATCTTGCCCCGAAACTGTGGTTGCACCGAAAGCCGAAAGAAAAATCAGAACAAATATAATTTTCAACATCAGACCTCTTTCATAAGTGATATTTGATGATGCCTCAAGAATAACCAAAAAAAAAGTTATGAGCTAGGAAGTATAAAACATCTTCGGAATTTGTATCTCCAGTGCGGAGCAAGAAATGAATTCTGTTTGCATATTAATTTCCTGACCTTCATAATCCTCGTGAGAATTTTTGTACGCTTAATTTGTTAGACTGGGCCAACCGGTATCTTTATGATGAGGGTGCAGACTATTAAACTTGTCATTCTCGGTATCGCCACCGGCCTTGCTGTCGGAATCGGCTTTTATACGTTTGTTTATGCGAAGGGTTATTCGTATATGAGCAATAATCCGAACTCGTGCGCCAATTGCCACGTTATGCAAGAGCAATATGACGGCTGGCAGAAATCGAGCCATCACGCCGTCGCCACTTGCAACGACTGTCACACGCCGCACGATATTCTCGGCAAATACGCCGTTAAAGCCTCCAACGGTTTTTGGCATTCCTTTTATTTCACGCTTGGCGGTTTTCACGAGCCAATTCAGATCAAAGGCAGCAACCTGCGCGTAACGGAACAATCTTGCCGCGAATGCCACGGGAATATGGTCGAGTCAATTACGGGTTCGCATAGCCAAGAGGAAATAAACGAGATTTCTTGTATCAGGTGCCATCGAAACGTTGGGCATCCGCATTGATTCTCCGGCGGCGTTGGCGGCTGGCCGGCAAGGCCCGTCGCAGGAGACGAACTTGCCTTGTTCAAACAAGGAGGCTGAAGATGGAAAATCAGGAAAAAGAAAATACCGAGCAGCAGAATTCTTCTGAAAACGATTCGCAAACAACCGAAAACGATTCTCAGCCAAAGAAGCAATCGCGACTTTACGGATTGAAAATCGTCGTGCTGGTGGCATTTGTCGCATTCGCGGCGGCGATTTTGGGCTTGGGTTTGTTGACAAACATTATCGAGCGTAAAAACGAAGCCCGCAATCCTTTTTTCCGTGTCGTCGAATTGACGGACGACACGGTTGACCCGGAAGTTTGGGGCATGAATTTTCCGCTGCAGTATGACGGCTACAAGCGCACGGTTGACCAGATTCGCACACGCTACGGCGGCAGCGAAGCTCAACCACGCACACCTTCGGACAAAGATCCGCGCTCGGTCGTCGCACAATCTCGCCTTGAAGAAGACCCGCGATTAAAAACAATGTGGGACGGCTACGCCTTCGCGGTTGATTTCCGCGAAGAGCGCGGACACTACTTTATGCTCGAAGACCAAACCTTCACCGAGCGGCAAAACGTAGTAAAACAGCCCGGAAGCTGTATCAATTGCCACGGTTCGGCATATACTGCCTATAAAAAATTAGGCGGCGGCGATATTTTTAAGGGATTTCAAGAGCTGAACAAGATGCCTTATTTCGAGGCTCGCAAGGAAGTTACTCATCCGGTCGCGTGCATTGACTGCCACGACTCGCAGACGATGCAGCTTCGCATTACTCGTCCCGCTTTTATGGAAGGGATCAAAGCATTCAAGGCGACGCAGGGAGTTCAAAATTATGATGTCAACCGCGACGCGACGCGCCAGGAAATGCGGACATATGCCTGCGCTCAATGCCACGTTGAATATTACTTCAAAGGCGCGGATAAACAACTGACGTATCCTTGGGACAAGGGCTTGAAGGTCGAAAATATTTTGGTTTACTACGACGAGGTGAAGCACAAGGATTGGGTTCACGCCCGAACGGGCGCGGAAGTTTTAAAGGCGCAGCATCCCGAATTTGAGTTGTATTCGCAAGGCATACACGCCCGCGCTGGTGTTTCTTGCGCCGATTGTCATATGCCCTATGAGCGCATGGGCGCAATGAAAATCAGCGACCACCACGTCCGCAGTCCGCTACTGAATATCAATCAGTCTTGCCAGACTTGCCATAAAGCCGACGAAGCCGAGCTAAAATTTCGCGTTGAAACGATTCAGGAACGGACTTACAATCTGCGAAATATAGCGATAAACGCTCTGATGGATTTGATTAAAGAAATCCAAAACGCGAAAAACGGTGGAAAGACCGACGCGGAATTGGCGCAGGCGCGAGACTTTCAACGCAAAGCACAGTTTTATTTGGATTTCATCGAGGCGGAAAATTCGATGGGCTTTCACGCACCGCAAGAAGCGGCTCGGATTTTAGCCGAGTCAGTTAATTTTACCCGTCAGGGACAAATGGCCCTGCGCGGCGAGTTTTCACTGACTAATACGCAACAAACCGCGCTTGTTCGGACCCAGCCGTAAATTGACGAAATTTTCAAGATTAATTGACAAATAATCAGGATTCTTTACTCGCTCTTTAACAATTCGAGGGGAGTAGAGTACTCGAAACGAATTTGGCGCGTTTGCCAATTCAATTGCTCAGTGCTAACGGAAATACGGCACGTCCAGCAAAGTATCGCGATCTTTTGCGACGGAGAAGGAAGGAACTCAATTAGAAGTTGGATACAATCCTTGTAACGTTTATTCGGACATTTCGTTAGTTTTTGAACCTCTGCACTTCCAATGCAGAGGTATTTAATTTTAAATGAGAATTTAAATACGCAAAATCCTTAAGGAGGAATAAAACACTGATTGAAGCTAAAACGATGGTTCAAATTGAAGATATGGATGAAAAAGAGAGCGAAAACCTTCTGCAGGGCGTCGGTTACGGGCATCTGGGTTTGGTGCGCGACACGCACCCATATGTAGTCCCGATTCATTATGCGTACGATGAGCCGCACATTTACACTTTTACGACCGAGATTATCGCAAACAATCGGGAAGTTTGCCTGCAAGTTGAAGGAATAACGGATGAAATACCTGGCATACGGACTGCGACGAGTTATTTGACGATGACGGTAACCGCATCTGTGAAGGCCAAAAGATGCGCGTAAATGGCGACTTGTTGGTAAAGTTCAGCTTGACGGCAATAACAAATTTCACATGGAAGGCCGGCCGGCGAATAAGATTATTGAATCGCTGGAAGTCATAGTCCAGGTCTGGACGGTGAGCCACCACCGCTGATCAATGGCGGCTCTGCCCAGTTTGATCGATAGTCGTAAACCTGATCGTCATTGACCAGCTTCAAGCGAACAAACCTAAGAAAACGGAATGTAGCAAGAATTGTAGCAACTACCTGCATAGTTGGAGTATTACCGAGTGAACAGCATTCAGACAAAGTGCAGTAAATATCGGCTCATATCACTCAGTGATATTAGGTAACTCCTAGCCGAAAAGAATTTGTAATCATCAGGTCGGCGGTTCAAATCCGTTCACCGGCTCCAGTTTAATTATAAATAACAGCAAGGTTCAGAGACTCAAAAGCTAGGCGTTTTCCGCTTGCCTTTTCGTTATGGCGCACACTTTATGGTAGCTTTTAACCAAAGGACCAAGCCTCAAACATCTGGAGACCAATTCAATGACCGCTTCAAAAAAGGCCGCCTGTTTTTGCAAATACCTTTGTTTTATTCTGCTGTTTTCCGCTCAGGCCCGGGCTGAATGGCAGAATGTCGGAAACGTCCTAAAAGTTTCGGTTGCCGGAACGAATCGCGTTGTCCTTGAAACATCTAGCCGGGCAAAAGTATCGGTCGAGTTTTTTGATAATGATGCAGTTCGCGTTCGCGTTGCTCCGACCGGTAAATTCGAGCGCGATTTCTCCTATGCGGTCGATTATTCCGTGGGCCGCAAATCACCGCTTATAAACATCACACAATCCGCGGCGCAAATTATCCTGACCAACAACACCGGAACCAAGGTGGTCATAAAGAAGGCTCCGTTTTCGGTGCAGATTTTTGATGAAAGCGGGGCGATTGTCTTGCGGGACGATGCAAAACATCCTACCGTTTTCGACAGGGCGACGGGTGAGATACAGACGACGAAACTTCGTCGCAGCGAGGTCGAAACCTATTACGGCTTTGGCGAAAAGGCGTTTGCCGAGATGTCTCGGAACGGCAAATACATCGTCAACTGGAATACCGATACCTTTGCATACCCGATCGGAACCGACCCAATCTACCAGTCAATCCCTTTCTTTTACAGCCTTTACGATGGAAAGGCATACGGGCTGTTTTTCAACAACACCTTCCGCACGTATTTTGATATGGGCACGACTTCGCCCGAGCGATACACATTCGGGGCAAACGGCGGCGAGCTTGATTATTACGTCTTCACCGGCGGAAAGGATCGCACGCCGAAAAAAGTTCTCGAGGATTACGCAAATCTGACAGGCAAGACGCCGCTGCCGCCGATCTGGGCGCTTGGCAATCAACAATCGCGTTGGTCATATTTCCCCGAAAAACGAGTACGTGAGATCGCCGACGGCTTTCGCAAAAACAAGATTCCTGCCGATGTCATATATCTGGACATCGACTACATGGACGACTACCGCGTCTTCACATGGGACAAAAAGCGTTTTCCCGATCCCGCGAAAATGGTGGCCGACCTCAATAAAGACGGTTTCAAAACAGTTCTCATCATCGATCCAGGCATAAAGGTCGATCCGAAATATCAAGCTTATTCCGATGGACAGAAGGCTAATATTTTCGTAAAAAATCCGGACGGCACCGAACTGAACCGCGACGTTTGGCCGAAGTCTTCGGCATTTCCTGATTTTACCGATCCAAAGGCACGCGAATGGTTTGGTGCGCAATATGAACAAAATCTTGACGAGGGCATTGCCGGATTCTGGAACGATATGAACGAGCCGGGCGTTTTTGTCACCGAGAAATCTGCAAAGCCCGACATATTTCACCATCCCGAAAAGACTTTTCCCTACGACACTCCGCACGCCGGCGACGGAATGCCCGACACACATCGCCGTTATCACAACGTGTTTGGTATGCAAATGGCCCGCTCGTCATTCGAAGGTTTGAAGAAACTTGCTCCTGAAAAACGCCCGTTTGTGCTGACACGGGCTGGTTTCGCGGGAATTCAAAGGTATTCGGCGGTCTGGACGGGCGATAACTATGCGGGCTGGGAACATCTCGCGCTTTCGATTCCGATGCTCGCGAATATGAGCGTTTCGGGCGTGCCTTTTGTTGGGGCCGATGTCGGCGGATTCCAGGATATGCCGACCGGCGAATTGTACGCTCGCTGGCTGCAAGCCGCGGCGCTGACGCCTTTTCTCCGCTCTCATTCGGTCGGCTGGGTCGGCAACAAGGAGCCCTGGGAATTCGGCGATGAGTTTACGAGGATAAATCGCGAAACGGTCGAACTTCGCTACCAATTTCTGCCTTATCTCTACACGCTTTTTCGCGAGCATGAACGGACGGGAGCACCAGTTATGCGGCCGCTGTGGTTCGAATTTCCTGACGACAAATCGACATACCTTGTTAACGATGAGTACATGATCGGCGGCGATGTCCTGGTTGCTCCGGTAGTTAAAGACGGAATGCGGACACGCGGCATCTATCTGCCCGCCGGGGCCGGTTGGATCGATTGGTGGACGGGTGAACAGTTGGAAAGCGGCAAGACCCATTATCCAAAAGTGCCGCTCGACCGGCTGCCGATTTATGTTCGCGTAGGTTCCGTCATCCCTACGCAATCCGTCATTCAGCATACGGGCCAAATGCCGTCTGCAGCGGTGACATTGAACGTAGTCGCTGGGATAGCTCCCGGTAAAACCGAAAGATCCGTGCTCTATCAGGACGAAGGCGAAGGCTACGGCTACCGTCAAAATGCATGGCGCGAGATCAGAACCACGCATGTTCAGGGTTCGCTGAAGATCGAACGCACCGGAAATTTTCAAGGCCAGAAAATTCTCGCTGTCGAAGCCGTCGGCATATCCGCGAACCCAACCGAGCTCAGGGCCGACGGACGCAAGATCACTCATAAATTCGACCCCAACCGCCGCCGCATCCAGGCTGAGTTAAACGGAATCGAGAAAGAGATAACGCTTATTCGCTAATGATTAGAACGGCGCGCCGATCGCTCCGCCGCTTCAGGGTGGAAGAGAGCCTGGCAGAAACGTGAGTGTGAACGAGCGTGCCTACCGATTTTGAGGTTTCGGATTCGAGATCTAACCCGTCATCTTATGCCGCAATGCTAAACGATCCGCATTCCGCATTTATCGTGTTCCGCTGTTCGATGTACCTCGATTTTCACTACGCCACTTTTCCAGTCGATTGCCGGACAATAAGTGTCGGTTCCACATTAAGAACGCTTGAATTACCGGTTTTTTTCCCGGTCAGCTTGTCGAGCACCGTCTTTGCCGCCAGGCTGCCCATTTCAAAAAGCGGCTGCCGAATTGTGGTCAGCGCCGGATTGTGAAATGCGGCCGCATAAATGTCGTCGAAACCAAGCACCGAAACATCCGCGGGAACATGCAGACCTACTTCTTCAAGCGCCCGAATCGCGCCGATCGCCGAAACGTCGTTGAATGCAAAAAGGGCCGTAAACCTCTCGCCTGTTGCAAGGAGTTTTTTGGTCGCGGAATAACCGACCTCGGGCGATGGTGAATCACCTTCCAATTGACCCC
>JAYSON010000374.1:0-2684 GCA_043722725.1 Chloracidobacterium sp. | reverse complement strand
GCGCGAGTTTCGGTTTTCGGCGGCGCCACCAGCGTAAATGTCGTCATCGAGACCACACGCCAGAATCTCCCCGCCGTAATGCGTTTGGTCGGAGAAATTTTGCGCGAACCTTCTTTTCCGCAAACCGAATTTGACCAACTCAAGCAGGAAACTTTAACGCAAATTGAAAGCCAAAAAAGAGAGCCGACGTCAATTGCTTTTACGGAGCTCAGCCGGCACTTTAATATTTATGCAAAGGGCCATCCGCTTTATTCGAGCACGATTGAAGAATCAATCGCAGATATCAAAGCCGTAACTTTGGACGACGTGAAAAAGTTTTACAAAGACTTTTACGGAGCTTCCAACGGGCAGATGACGGTGGTCGGCGATTTTGACGAGAAGGAAGTTTCGGCTCTGACGCGGGAACTTTTCGCCGGCTGGAAAAGTCCGCAGCCGTTCACGCGTATCAAGACTGAGTATCGTGCCATTGCTCCGATAAATAAATCGCTCGAAGCTCCGGACAAGGCCAATGCATTTTTTGTGGCCCGGATGAATGTCAAGATGCGTGACGACAACGTCGATTATCCCGCTTTGACGTTGGGAAATTATATGCTCGGTGGTGGATTCTTAAATTCCCGGCTCGCGGTTCGGATTCGTCAAAAGGAAGGTTTGAGCTACGGCGTCGGTTCAAATTTTAACGCGAGTTCTCTGGATGAAACCGGTTCGTTTTTTGCCAATGCTATTTACGCCCCTGAAAACGCCGACAAGTTGGAAGCTGCGTTCAAGGACGAACTCGCCAAACTTATGAAAGACGGTTTTACAACCGAAGAGATCGTAGCCGCGAAAAGCGGCTGGCTGCAAGGCAGACAACTTTCACGAGCTCAGGATCGTGAACTTTCGGGTCGATTGAATAATTATTTGTTCTTAAACCGCTCGATTGCCTGGGATGCAGACTTTGAAGCCAAAATCGGAGCGTTGACTGCCGAGCAAATCAATACGGCGATGCGAAAATACATTACACCGGATAGCATCACCATCATTAAGGCGGGAGATTTTGCTAAGGCTAAGGCGAAAGCAGTGAAGTAGCCGGGCGGCGCGGGAAGGCTCTTGAGGATCGCGCAAAAGTTGTGGAGATGAAGTTATGAACGAAGACGAAAAACAGAAAGCGATCGAGATCTTAAATAAGATCATGGAGTTGGAGCTGGCCGGTGTTGTGCGATACACGCATTATGCGCTGATGGTTTATGGCTACAACCGTATTCCGATTGTGTCGTGGCTGAAGGGCAATGCGGACGAAAGTCTTATTCACGCTCATAAAGCGGGCGAGATTGTGACGCTGATGGGCGGTCATCCGTCGCTCAGGATCGGCGCTTTGCTGGAAACTCAAAAACACGATATTGGCGACATTCTGCGTGAAAGTCTGGAGCAGGAACGCTCAACCCTCGAGGCTTATTACGAACTTCTAAAACTTGCCGAAGGCACATCCGTCTTGCTCGAAGAATACGCCCGGGAAATGATCGTTCTGGAGGAGATGCACCTCGACGAAGTCAACAAAATGCTGCGCAAGCCCGGTGAACTCAAGCCATTCAACGAATAAAATGCAAACCGCGTGAATATTCTTGAAACCGAACGTCTCGTCCTCCGCGAAATCACTGTCGACGACAGCGAGTTCATCCTCGACCTGTTGAACCAGCCAAAATATCTCAAATACATTGGCGACAAGGGCGTTCGGACTGTGGAAGACGCAGCAACTTTTATCGAGAATCTAATTCGAAAAAGCTACCGCGATAATGGATACGGGCATTACATTGTCCACCTTCGAGACGATCCGACACCGATGGGCACGTGCGGCTATGTCAGGCGGGATTCGCTACCCGATCCCGATATTGGCTTCGCTTTTCTGCCGCAGTTCGAAAAGAGAGGTTACGCCTTCGAATCCGCCGATGCCGTGCTGAAGTACGGCCGGGAAGTTTTGGGCTTTAAGAGAGTTCTCGCCATTACTACTCCGGATAATGAAAGTTCCGGCAGACTGCTCGAAAAAATCGGTTTCACGTTCGAGCGTCTAATCGACATGCCGAACGACAACGAAAAATTGCGATTATTCGTGTCTGAGATCTAAGATATTTCACGCTTTATCTTAGGCATTCAAAACGATCCCGTTCTTATAACATAAAATCCAATCTTGTCGGCTCAGTTGCGGCATCACTTTGCTGCATTTACGAACAACTCCTTCCTTCGTGCTAATATATCCCAAATTTATGAAATACGGACTGATCGCCGGAAACGGTAATTTCCCCTTTCTCGTTGTCGAAGGTGCGAAAGAGCAAGGAGCTTCTTTATCGGTCGTCGCTATCAATGAAGAAACCGATCCCCGCATCGATGACATTGCCGAAAAAGTGATCTGGGTCGGCATCGGACAACTCGGCAAAATGATCTCGTTTTTCAAAAAAGAAGGCGTGACCAAGGCGATGATGGCCGGGCAGGTGAAACACGTTCAGATTTTCTCGGGCGCGCTGCCGGATGTGAGAATGTTGAAAATGCTGTGGAATTTACCCAAGCGGAATACCGATTCGCTCATAGGCGGAATTGCAGACGAAATGACCAAAGAAGGAATCGAGTTGATCGATTCGACTTATTTCCTGCAGGATCATCTTGCCCGGGAAGGCGTTTTGACCAAACGAAAACCTAACGAGATCGAGCAAGGC
>JAYSON010000373.1:0-3101 GCA_043722725.1 Chloracidobacterium sp. | reverse complement strand
CTGCGCCGCGTTCGATCAGATCGCATCACACTTGCAGGAGGTCAAGCCGACGATCATGACCGCCGTGCCGCGTCTGTTCGAACAGGTCTATCACAAGATTGTAAAGAAGGGAAAATCGGCCGGCGGCTGGAAGACTTCTTTATTTGAATGGGCGCTCGTTATCGGCCAGGATTACTGGGAAGCAAAGGACAAACACGAATCGGTCTCGCCGGTCCTTGCCGCAAAACACGCTATTGCCAGCCGCCTCGTTTTTTCAAAATGGCGTGAAGGTGTCGGCGGCAATCTGCGGTTCTTCGTTTCGGGCGGTGCACCGCTTTCCAAAAAGCTTTCCTACGCATTCTGGGCGGCCGGCATTCCTATCCTACAGGGTTACGGCATGACCGAAGCCTGCGTTACCTGTGCCAATCGGCCCGACGATAACAAAGTCGGCTCTATCGGAACGCCGTTCGAGGGCATCGAGATGAAGATAGCCGAAAAGGATGGCGAGATATTGATCCGCGGTAAAAATGTGATGCAAGGCTATTACAACAAGCCGGAGGAAACTGCGAAAGCCATCGATGCCGACGGCTTTTACCACACCGGCGATGTCGGCTACGTCGATAATGACGGTCATTTCTTCCTCACCGACCGTTTAAAGGATCTCTTTAAATTGTCTAATGGAAAGTACGTCGCTCCGCTTCAAGTCGAGAGTCTTTTAAAGCAAAGCCCGCTCGTTTCGCAGCCTGTCGTCGTAGGATCGGGCCGCAAACAGGTCGGCGCATTGATCGTGCCCGATTGGGAAGCTCTCAAAGAAGCGCTGGAAGACGACGGGATCGCTGCCGAAGGCACCCGCGAAGAGCTTTGTGAAAACCCGCACGTCGTCAAACGAGTCCAACGCGATGCCGTCGAGCTGACCCGCGAACTGAACGATTTCGAGCGCGTAAAGCGCATCTATCTGCTGCCGCGTGAATTTTCAATTGATAAAGGCGAGATGACGCCCACGCTAAAGATAAAACGCGGCGTGATAGATGAAAAATACGAAGAAGCTATAGATGAGATCTGCGGTAGTTGAATGCTATTTCGTAAAAGCAGCGTCCTCGTCTTCCGCAAGAAGCTTGTCGAAAAAAGCGTCGTCACTCTTCTTGTTCAATAGAGCTTCGGCCAGTTCGAACAGAGGCTGCGGCATCTGTGTCGTTTCGACCTTTTCTTCGGATTGAGGATAGTTGGTGTAAAACTCAACCTCGGCTACACAGAATTCACAGACGGCGAGGTGCTTTCTGATACCCGCGCCGTCGCTGACGGACATGTCGCCGACCTGAAATGCAAGCAACTCCTCCGACGCTGGACAATCTTCGTTTTTACTGAACTTTGTCATCGTATAAACAGTACTTCAAATGAGCTTATCTCACCTGGCCGCGATCTGCTGCGCACTACTGACCCCGGCAATAGCATTTGCCTCTATATCAAAAGTAAATCCGTAATGAGGCAAAGCTTCCAAAACTGACGGAATAAAACTCGCAATAACGATCCCTTGCTTCTAATAATATCAAATCACTAAACAGTTATAAAATTCACAAGAATTTAGCATTAGTGCTTTTATCTCTGACTGGACAGCGAGCGGCCCGCTTGCAAGATCGTGAAATGCTCTCAACCCGCAAGCAAGACTATGAGTTGAAATTTTACAAAAAAGTTGCAAACGAGAGTGCTCCGTTCGCAGGCTGGACGCTTAAGCTTCAGTCTAAAGTTATTCATTCACAATAATTACTGATCTGTGTTGTGACTTATTTGTGATTGCAAAAACTTGTTGCTCTAATCTCGGATAATTGCTAATATCTAAATGTAGGTAGTGAGCGACACACTTCTCACAACCCACCAGCCGAAGAAAACCGCTGGCTCGGCGGAACATTTTTAGAAAGTTTTTCTACCATCACAATCTTGTCATTTCGGAGTAAACAAAGCGTTTACTGGTTCCAGCGTTGAGCGGGATCCGAATTGTTGGCTATTGATTCAGCGGGCTTCGGTGTCTGCAAAACCAGGGTGGTCGCACGCACACAAATATCGGAAAGCTAAGGTTCAAATATGAAGGCACTTAAACAGCAGGAAACCCTGCCAAAACCGGTTCAGGTACGGCACCATAAGGTTGGCAAATGGAACGAAAGCCTTCGCTCCTCGGATGTCAATCAGATCTGGATTGAGCTGCACAGGATCGTGTCGTCCCACCCGCTGGTGCGGGCGTCGAAACGTGCAGGTTTTCTGGTCGAGGAAGGTAAATACAACGCATACACAGACTTAACGCAGGAGCTTTTCGTCGCCCTGCTCAGCAAAGAGCGTTTTCAGCACTACATCGACACCGAGATGTCGGATTCCGAGGTCGAAGCAGAGATCAGCCAGATCGAGTTGACAAACATGCTAACGGCCGAGCTTCGCAAGCGTTATCCGGAATCGTATCGCCTGGCCCGCAGAATTTCTACGCTCATACAGTCGAGTGTAACATTCAAGCGTTTTGACAATGTGGATAATCCCGACGCTCATCGCCGCCTTGCCGACCGTTTATACGGCCTCGCGGAATGGAAGATCGTAAAAATGCGCCGCGATGTGCAGGAGATGCACGAACGCGTAAAGGTCGTATCTTTTTCCAGCCGCGATACACGAATGGTCGGTTGTACCGGCGATGCACAGATCGTCATCAGCAACGTCGAACTCGAAAAGCTTATAATCCGCGTCTTCAAAGCTATCGATTCGCCGGTCGATGTGCGCTCGCTGCGTTCGTTTGTAATGTCCCGTCTGCCGATAATGGACATCCATCTCGTACCGGTCGGCGGATCGGGCGATAGCGACGACGACGATAAGATGCACTTCGAAATTCCAGACACCCGCGAAACGCCCGAAGAGGACCTGCTTCGCAACGAAGCCGAAGTTGGAGCCGCGGGATTTGTGGATAATTTCCTGGTGAACCTGAATAAAGCGGTTCGCGGCAAGATTAAGCAATATGACCGGATGATTAATGTTCTGTGGTATTGCTATCTGATCTCGGACAGCGGAACGCAGCTAGAAGTGGCGGAAATGCTCGGCGTGTCGGACTCGCTCGTGTCGGATTACCGTAAACGCATCGAGGCAAATCT
>JAYSON010000372.1:0-5454 GCA_043722725.1 Chloracidobacterium sp. | reverse complement strand
AGATATGTTAGTAGAAGTGAAAATTGGCGCCTTGATCATGGATCCGAACACAAATACCCCGATCGTTGTTTTGAAGGGTGTCGAGTCGGAAACAGTTCTGCCAATATGGGTTGGGGCATTTGAAGCGAATGCGATCGCTCTCGAGATCGAAAAGATTGTTCCTCAACGTCCGATGACGCACGATTTGCTGAGAAATCTGATAGTCGAGTGTGGTTTAAGTCCTTCGCGTGTCATAGTTACTGACCTCCTTGAGAACACGTTCTATGCTCTGATAGAATTGACCAACGAAAATGGTGAACTGGTATCGATGGACGCTCGCCCGTCAGACGCGATAGCTCTCGCCCTTCGCCTTGATTGCCCGATCTTTGTTCAGCAAAGAGTTTTGGATCTGTCGGCGACATCGAACCCGCTTGATCCGGATCCGGGCAATGATGAGGCAATCAATTCACCCGAAGACTGGCCTGATTTGATCGGATAGAAAATTAACCGGATCGACAATGATAATAGTAATCGCCAACCAAAAAGGCGGCGTCGGTAAGACGACAACCGCAATTAATCTATCCGCTGCCTGTGCTATCGCGGGAAAACGGATCTTGCTGATTGACCTTGATCCACAGAGTAACAGTACTCTTTCATTTTTGGATCCCGCTCTGTTGAACGGCGGCTCATACGAGCTTTTCACAGAGCCGGATAAACCATTTGAAGACCTAGTTTACAAGACAAATGTTAAGAACCTGGATCTGATCCCGGCACGGATAAATCTTGCCAAGCTTGAGTCAAAATTGATCGGCGATTTTGACGCGGCGTTTCGTTTGCGGGACAGGCTTGAGAAGGTCCGCTCGAACTACGATCTTGTGTTTATAGACACACCGCCGACGCTCGGCATGATAACCGTAAACGCCCTTGTCGCTGCACGGCATGTCCTGATACCGATCCAATCGTCGTATTTTGCACTTGAAGGAACCGACGATCTGCTCGAAACGATTGAGAAGATCCGGTTAAGACCGAATCCTGAGTTGAGCTTGTTAGGCGTGTTGGTCACTTTATTTGATCGTCGCACAGCTCTATCTAAAGATGTCGAGAAACACATTCGGGAAGTTTTCGGTGATAGAACCTTCAAAACTATAATTACAAGAAGCGTACGGCTTGAAGAAGCGCCGGCGCACAAGAAGCCGATATTCGAGTACGCTCCGAAATCATCGGGAGCTGTCGAATATCAGAGCTTATCGAAGGAGGTTTTGAAACGTGTCCAAACGGGGTCTACCAGCAAGCGTGCAAATGCGGCATGATTCGCATTACGTTGACGAGATTGCTACCGTCACACGCACCATCGGAAAAACAATTCAAGTGCATCTGATCGCACCAAATCCTGAGCAGCCGCGCAGGGAAATCGGTGATCTGACGGAACTCTCAAATTCAATTAAGGAAAAGGGCGTATTAGAGCCGCTTTTGGTCAAGCCAAACCCGAAAACAGGTACTTGGATGATCATTGCAGGCGAACGGCGTTGGCGGGCGTCTCAATTGGCTGGTCTGACGGAGGTTCCTTGTATCGAATTGGATCTCGATGAACAAGGCGTTGCCGAAATAGCCCTTATCGAAAATCTGCAAAGAAAGGATCTAACGGTTTGGGAAGAAGCCGACGGCCTAGCGGCTCTGAAAGAAAAGTTTGGGTACACCCAGGACGAGATCGCACAGAAGATCAGTAAAAGCAGGTCCGGTGTTAATGAGCTGATGACAATCGCAGGTCTTCCGGTCGAGATTCGGGTAAAGTGCAAGCAGGCAAAGATAGGATCGAAATCGACACTGCTGGAAATTGCGCGACAGTTTGACGAAGGAGCCATGTTTGCGTATTTAGAACGCATTGGCTCAGGCAAACCGGCCCCCAAACCTCACGTATCCCCCAAATCCGAGAAAAATGGCCACGCCACCCACGAACCGAAAAATACCGCTAACGAGGGAGAGAAATCTTTCCGATACGAAGCCTCGAATAAGGATTTTAATATCGAGATTCGTTTTAATCGATCATCTCAATTCAATAGAGCCGATATTCTCAAGGCCCTGAAACAGGCGTTCGATGATGTTAAACATAACCGGAAAAATTAGCGAAGAGCTTTTACGCCGGATCCGGCGGTCGAGTAAGCCATCCCATATAAGCTCATAAGCACATTCAAATTTTCGCCCACATTTAACATAATATATTGTTATCAAAAACAGGCGCTGATTCGATATGGAATCATTAATTCGCGTTTTGAATATTCGGAAGGCAGACCTTGAAAGGACAAATCTAACTGATATTCGTCGGCTCCCATCCGCTTGATCGAAACACCTTCAATAGTTTGTAAGCCGCGTGGCGTTTTGACACGGATCCACCATTCCCGATGCGTCAATCGCGACGGTTTGCCGCAGGGTTTCAACCAATTCCTTGTAATGATTCCTATATCGCATAGATCGGAAGTGCAGTCTCCAGCCTTGGTCGCGTTTTTAGAGTCGGTGCCGTCTGGTTTTTGTCCAAACGCACTGAGCGAGAAAATGATCAACAAAAAAAGCGTAAAAACCGTCTTCATACTCGTAATTCTTCCCTGTAAAATACTAATACCCAGGCAGCATAAAACGCTTTTCCCCGTGCCGCCAAAACCACGCACGACATGTTTTGAGCGTGGACCGTACAAAGCGGAAAGCTTATTCATTTTTCCCGGCTGTACCGTCGAAATAACTCTTGATTTTTGGAAAAATATGAATTGAAACCCGACGCCCCAATTCCAGACCGGCAATGTTGTCGGCCTGAATATGATAACCGCCCAAAATGCGCGAAAGTCCGGCAAGTTCCGCCGTTGCCGTAAAGGTAGGAAGCTTCAATATAATAACTCCGTCCGGCGTAATGCCGCTGGGGGCGAGCTTTCCGTCAACACTCTGTTTTATTTCACATGAGATACCGGGTTCAGTCAATTCACCGGCGTGCCGCGTCTCGGACGCTCCGAAATAATCGCTGCCGGTAAAGAGTTCGAGAGTTTTTGCGCTCGCGGCGCTCACAGTGCTGTGTCCGGAAACGTAACCTGGAAACGGGGGGGTAATAAACGAAAGCGGCGAATACGGATGCCATTCCTCGGCGGGAACATCCTTCACCCCTTTGCCTACGCCGCTCCAACCACGCACCATTTTGTCTTTATAGTAGTAACGAATCAGCGTCCAGGGCCGCGAACTGTCATAGACGCGTTTAGACTCCCAAGCCGCTATAAAAGCGTCAAATGCCGTAACGCCGACGGCAAAAAACAATTTTACGTCTTTATCAACATCGTATTTGTCGCGTAGCGAAACGGCTTGCGCAAATCTCAGCCAGTGTCCGGATTGTCCGGTCGAACGTGGCCCGTCGCGCATAAATTCGACAACCGCTTTTTGTTCAAGCGTCAGGCTGCCGTTGTACATTATAACTTCGTCAACTTCTTTTTTTAGTTGCTCCGATCCCATCTTCGGCGGCGGAGGCGGGCGAAACATGTCGCTGCGCTCCAAACCGAACGGCTTTACCCGATACCAATGCGGTGTTAAAAACCCCGGCGTGGCTTTTTTGTTGTCAGCGAGCGTGAACTCAATCGGCTGCCAGCAATCTGGATCAATAATTTTATTCCACGGATTTACGGGGTGATAAAACGTATAGTCCGAATACGGCTTGCCGTTCGAGCCGGTTTCGTCACCGAGTTGGTTTGCACCGTCATGATGACGAGAGTCTGTGACAGCCTTAGATACGACGTTTCCGACGCCTTGGGGTTTCGACGTGTCGGTCGTATTGTCGTTCGGATCATAACCTCGTGCCCGCATCTGCTCATCTAGCCAAATTTTATCTTCCGGGAATAGGTCGAGCATAGCTCGGTATGTCGCATAAGCAATCGCTATGCGTTTATTGGCTTCGGTGCGCTCAAGCTGCGGCCTACGCAAAGTCCCGCCCCACCTCGTGCCGACCGCTTTGTCGTCATAAGCCGCCCAAGCGTCATACATCGAAGTTGTAATAATCATCAGCATCCGCGAGCCGACAGTCGGACGCGGCGCGACGCGTTCGTGTTCACGCGCGGTTGCCTCCAGCGCCACGTCTAGCCATTCGTAAGCAGCGGATTTAATAGCCGGGGTTGTCGGCACAATGGGCGGCGATTTCGCGGCTTGAGCTAATGCTCGTGGTGTCAAACATATCGACAAGCTCAACCCAAAAACAGTTGCTATCAATAATCTAACGCCAAATGAATGATGGTTTTTCATAATCCTACTCCCGTCCTACTCCCAGCGCGTCGGCGACGCGGTTAATATAATTGAACCACGA
This sequence comes from Chloracidobacterium sp., assembly GCA_043722725.1. Classification (GTDB taxonomy): domain Bacteria; phylum Acidobacteriota; class Blastocatellia; order Pyrinomonadales; family Pyrinomonadaceae; genus OLB17. The sequence continues at coordinate 1,148 of JAYSON010000372.1, read as the reverse complement.
AGCAATTAACGTAATCTGCAGGATTGCCTGATCGTCAAAACCGGCGACGCGCAGTTTATCGTGATAGCCCGGATGTATTTTCGTAGCATCTTTCGTCAACTGCACGACGTAATCACACATTATCATTTCAGCCGCGGTTATCGGTGCAGACTTGTAATCCACACGCAGAGCTGCGATCAGTTCATCGTCCAAAGTTACACGACGCAGAAACTCTGCGTGAGATTCCACTCAGTAAAAGCAATCATTCGTTACAGAGACCATCGTTGCGATCATTTCGTGCTGCCGGCGTTCAAGCGGCAGGTCCGGTGACAGCAGAGAGCTATACCCGGCAAAAGCGTGAAACATCGCCTCCGGAATCAACGTGTGCGACGCGATGACTGATTCGTTTGATTTGCTCGCCGCCGGTACGGGTTCGTTGTATTCCGACGGATATAAGGCCCGCAGGTCCAGCAACATTTTCTGCAAATTTTCGTCTGCTTCTTTAAACGGAATCGTTTTTATCCAAGCCATAAATTAATTCTTTATTCTCATCGCTAATTTTCCGGAGGTTTGTGCCCTTATTATCAAACAACACAACATACACGGGAATTCCCAGTAAAACAACCGCCACGCCAAGAAATGATTGAACCGGATTTCGCATGGCGATCAGTAGCAGAACGAGTATGGTTACAGTTAAAAAAAACAGCGGCGTGAGCGGATAAAGACTTGTCTTATAACCGCCGAATTCTTTTCCGTGAATTTTAAAAAGTCCTGCTACGACTAGAGCGATGAACAACACTACGACAAAGAAAAAATAAGAAACGATTTGCTCGAAACTTCCCGACAGAATCAAGATGGCGGCGAGAATCACTTGAATCATGGTCGCGCGGTGAGGAGTTCCGAAACGCGGATGCGGTTCGCCGAACGATTTGAAAAACACCTCGTCCTTAGCCATCGCATAGTAGACGCGGCGAAACCATCAGAAAAGCGATCAAAGTTCCCAATACCGAGATAATAACAATCGATGCGAAAACAATACCGCCGGCCGGTCCGAATAAGGCTTCGCCAGCCGGCGCAGCAAAAGTCTCGTCGCTTGTAACACGGGCAATTGGAACCAAATAGAAGAAAACCGCACTCGTCAAAATGTAGATGACAGTGATGGCGATGAC
>JAYSON010000371.1:0-7236 GCA_043722725.1 Chloracidobacterium sp. | reverse complement strand
GGCGACCCTTCACCCGACATTCCTGAAGTACAGTTGCGATTTGGCGTTCGCGGGCAAAATAAAGCGGATGTCGAGCGATTCACGAAAGAACTCGCTCCGCTGATCCTGACGGGACCGCCCGGTGTCACGGGTTTCGCGGGTGGGCGGCCGAAAGTGGAAGAGATAATGGCGTACTTCCCTGCTTTAATACCTAAAACGCTGATCGAGACAAAGGTGGATATTGTGGAGGCGTAAATCGGAATTCGTAGTCACCGATATTCTCAATCAAAAAGGAATTTATTAGTATATGAAGTTAGCCAGAGCAGGATATTAGCGTCGGCGTCGGCTTTCCTTAATCGACCGTCTGCCGTCATTTTCTTTACTAATTCTTTATATTCGCCCGTCTTCTTAAATGCTCTGAATTGTCTGACACGGAAGTCCTGGAATTGCTTGTTGTTAAAATGCTTGACTCGCCGGAGATAGCCTGAATCAATTTCGAAAATGGAATATCGTTCAAAGGTATTGAGAAAATCCAGGCTGTAGGAGTCACCATCATTCTTGCCATACATCGAAGTAAGCAATCCGCTGATCCAATTGATCTTTAATGGCTTCCCGTCTGGTACAATTTTTGTAAGGACCCATTCTTCCTCGCACGCCTCTGTTCTCCAGTGTGCGCTGTCCGAGGGAAGCTTTATTTCTTTCAAGAATAATTGATTCTCAACGACTTCTATGACCGCAATATAACCACGCCATAAGGAACTATTTCGTTCACAAATCTCAGGTTTTCTATCTGGGTACTTCTTGAAATATTGCTCTAATGGTTCAGAATAGATCGGGTATTCCTTGCCTTCAAAGAGCAGGATGTCCGGTTGTTGCCATGTCGCGTAAAGATCACTGAGTCCAAAAAAGAAGACTATCAAAAGAAAGAAAAAGAGACGTTTTCTCATATCAGACTTCCTACTCCTACTTAAATCGGAGAAATCAACTAGCAGTTGTTTTGTCCAAAAAGCTGCGAATACCGTTCTTACAATCTTCCGTCATTCTCGCTTTGGCATTTACTTCCGCACCGGCCTCCATCGATTCCTCGAACGGCAGCCCGTCCATCCGGTAAAGAAGCTCCTTGGACATTACAACCGACGACCGGCTCACCTTTTCATAGACCGAAGCATATTTGTGCATGGATTCGTCAAACCCTTCTTCGTCGAACACTTGATTTACGAGCCCTATCTCGGCAGCCCGTTCGGCTGAAAATTCAAAACCCTGTGTGATCATCGCAAACGCAAGTTTTTCCGATAAGTTGCGTCGAAGAAATGCCATTACGATCGCCGGAACAAAGCCTATCTTTACCTCAGGATATCCGAATCTTGCCGTTTTTGTGGCGACGACCAAATCACATGCCGTCGCGAGCCCGCAACCACCTGCTAATGCGCGTCCGTGAACCGCCGCTATAACAGGGATTTTCACCTCGCGAATCAATGAAAACAACTCCGCCAAGCTGCGTGCGTCTTCGAGATTCTCTTCGTATGAGTTGTGGCTGATCTTTTGCAGCTCGGCGAGATCGGCACCTGAACAGAAGTCCTTACCCACCCCGTTTATAACCACGCAGCGAATCGACTCGTCAACGTCGGCTTCGCTCAGCGCGAGTTTCAACGCGGCGATGATCTCGTTATTCAAAGCGTTGCGCTTTTCAGGCCGGTTCAGGGTCAGAAACTTGATCGCGTCTTTATTAGTGGTCAAAAGCTCGGACATAATCGCTTTATTGATGCATCTTAACGGCTCGATCGATCTCAGAAGCCATATTCTCGATCGCTTGAGACGTTATATCTATCTGTTTGATCGCCTCAAACCAATTGCGCTGTTCGATAGCTTCGCGGACGCCTGGCAAAGTTTTAACACCGTAGCCAGTGTAGAATCCGGGAGCGTAGATCTGATGACGAAACCAGTCACGACGCGGCAATCCCTCGCCGGTCAGCAATGCCCGCTCAGTTTTGAAAAGCACTTCGTCCAATGCTTTTTGAGTTGCCGGGGACTGGCTTTTTCGTGAAGCGGATTGATACGCACGGGCACTGTCGCGAAGATGTGCGAGCGAATTTTGCAAGGGAGAAAAATTAAGGAACGGAACTACCCGCTGCGTTCTTGGCACGATAAAAGATTCTTTTGGATCCTGGACATCCTTCAGCATTCCGCTTGAGATGAGCTGATTCATGGTTACGGTATCTTCGCGTACCGAATCGGTCAGCTGAATCAGTTCATTGAGGTACTGATCCAGAGTGTCCGAAAAATTCGTAAACTCGAAGGGCAATGTGTCCGCATTGGCCAGCCGGAGAGTGGTGTGCCCGCAGACTTTGGCAAGAGCAATGCCGTAAGCGAATCCCGGATCGCCAAATCGCGTGTAATGGTCAAAAGAATCATATATCGAATGATAAGAGCCGCCGCCATTTTCTCCGCCAAAGCCAATATTTAGCGAAGCTATTCCGAGGTGCTGTAAAAACGGCGTATAATCCGAGCCGGAACCCAGGGCTGATATTCGCAGGTCGGAACGTTCTGTCGTCTCTTTGCGCGATGCGGCCGGCCCGTTTACTATCTGATTCGCCCGGGTACGCTGCCAAACGGTCAGTTTAGTCTGCGGATCTGCAATGTCTCGGGCAACGCCGTTTACAAATTTTTCCAGTGTATGCGAGCCGCCGATGTCTAGAAAACCGCGGCCGTTCGAATCGGTATTGATATAGACCGCGGCTTTCTTGCTCAACTCGTCCGCATGCTGCTCTACCCACTCCGTCGAGCCCAAAAGACCTTCTTCTTCACCGTCCCAAGCCGCGTAAACAATAGTGCGTCTCGGCTTCCACCCGGTTTTGGTAAGGTTTCCTATGTTGCGGGCTTCCTCCATCATTGCGACCAGGCCGCTGATAGGGTCACTGGCGCCGTTTACCCACGCGTCGCGATGATTGCCTCGAATTATCCACTGGTCCGGACGCTCGCTGCCCCGTATGGTCGCTATTACATTGTAGATCGGTTTGATATCCCAATTGAACGCAAGTTTCAGCCTTACCGTCGGCGTATTTCCGCCAAAGTGGTACGTAACCGGTAACGCTCCGCGCCAGCTTTCAGGAACAACGGCGCCGTCAAGATTGCGAAGAAGCGGCAAAGCGTCCGAGTAGGAGATCGGTAGAACAGGAATCTTTGTGAGCGTTGGGGCATCTTTGATCGCCAGCCTTTTCGCATTTTTTGTGGCTCCTATGCCCTTTGTCAAAGGATCGCCGGGGTAAAGCGGCATGTCCATTACCGAACCGCGTTGCACGCCATTCTCGTTACGCCATGCACCTTTTGGATAAACATCGCCCTGATAATACCCATCGTTTTTTGGATCGGAATAGATCAGGCAGCCGACGGCCCCTTTTTCAGCGGCGACTTTCGGCTTAATGCCTCGCCACGATCCGCCGTATCTAGCGATGACGATCTTACCTTTCACGTCGATGCCGCGTTTTTCAAGCTCGTCGTAATCCGATGGTATGCCGTAATTTACATACACGAGCGGAGCAGTCACATCTCCGTCGATTGAATAGGCATTGTATGAAGGAAGCTGTTCGCTTTGCTGACCGGAAGTTGAGTCACCCTCGACCGGGGGCTCATTTAGCTTCAAGGTAAACTTTTCCGGCGATGTCATTTCGACCAGCCGCATTTTTGGTGTTGGAAACAGTACGTCGAATTGCTCAAGCTTCGTATCGTAACCCCATGATCGAAACAGCGATGCAATGAAATCCGCATTCTCTTTGTTATACGGCGATCCAAGATGGTGCGGGCGTGCCGACAATCGTTTCATCCAATCTCTGAGGTTATTGGCCGTCAAACCAGCGTCGAATTTGGATTCGAGAGATCGCTGTGTTTTAGAAGTCTCGGCCGAGAATCCCAACAAAGCCTTATCGCCTTGCGGAATAGCCTGGGTAAAGATCGATGAAGTTAGTAGTAAAACTAAAGAAAAGCGGGCGAACGAACGAATCATATTTCTCCTGTGCTGATAATCAAACTAGACATCTGCATCCGGTACTTGAACACGGGTACGCCTATAACTCCGATCGATACTTGAATCTCGGCGGTCAACTTCACGATAAGCCAAGGCTCTGCGCTTCGGCGTCCGGGATCTCGATGTTCATGCGTAAGAGCGCCGTCGAAAAGGTCTTACCTTGTGCATCGGTCATCAAGCTCAAAGTTCCGCCGCCGCCAAGCGATCCGTGCAAGAGAAAATTCAACGCTTTCAGATTTGGGAGTTCGAACCTCTCGACCTCACCTTTGACCATCGGCCCAAAATGACGCTTGACCGACTCGGCTGTCACCTCGCGGGCTAGTACCTGATAATACTCGTCCTTCAATGCGATGACGCCGACATTCGCTGTATCGCCCTTGTCACCCGACCGGGCGTGGGCCAATTTTACAAGTTGAATTTTCATAAATACACCCGGTCTATCTATTTAGACCGCCTCTGGTTTCGGGATCAAAGACAAATAATAAAATGCGGCGACTACTAGAGAATGTGTAATCTCGCCGCAGCGTACCAGACTAATGATGTCGTCCAAATCGACCAATTTCGTTGTAATACTTTCATGCTCATCAAAAGCCGTTTCCGCAGTCTTCTCGCAATCGAGCGCAAGATAGTGAAAGATCGTGTTGTCTTGAATCGCGGGATTCGGGCGAGATTTTCCTAGTAATATCCAGCGTTGTGATGAATACCCCGTTTCCTCCAATAGTTCACGTCTTGCCGCTGCCTCAGCCGCCTCGCTCTCGTCAATCATCCCGCCCGGAAGCTCAAGATTCATATCTTTAGTTCCGTGCCTGAACTGCTTGATCAATACAGCTTCGTTGGCTTTGTTGAGGGCAATAATATTCACCCAATCCGGATTCTCTATTATAAAGAAATCGCTCGATTTGCCATCGCTGTCTCGAACGCAAACGTCCTGCCTCACGCGAAAAATGCGGCAATTTGCGATTTGTTCTGACGAAACGCGCTTCCATGAATCCGGTTTCTGCATATAGAAGTTGTACAATTGAACATTAGAGATATGTTTGCTTATTAAATCAAGTTAAGGGGTCGAATTATGCGAGTTTTGCTTGGACGGACTTCGTTTCTCACGGTCATGCTGTTGTTCCTACTATCAATGGGCGGTCTTGCACAGACGCAGGGCAATGCTTCGATCGACGACATAATCGCAAGAGCCGCAGAACAACGGAAAGCATATATAAACGAATTCAAGAACCTGATGTCGCAGGAAACCAAGACGTTTGAGATCTTTGACAAAAAAGGTGAAGTTAAAAAGAGGCGGTCGGTAGTTTCGACATTTATCGTGTATCAGCTTTCCAAGGACGACCGGAGCATTGCGGAATATCGCAACGTAGTATCCGTCGATGGCAAAAAGGTAAAAGACGCGGATAAGCGGGCAGAGGATTTCTTCGAGCAGATAGCGAAGGTCGAGTCATCAAGCAAGGAGCTGGAAAAGCTCGAGCGGGAAGGGTCGCGTTTTGACGAGGAAATTTCATTGAATCTGTTCACTCTTTATCAGGCTGCTCCGTTGGCTGAAAATATTCGCCCTTCGCTGGCTTTTCGTTTGGAACGCGAAGATTCGGTTTCGGGAAGGCGTGTTTACGTTGTTTCTTACTCACAGACGAAAAAAAGCACATACATTCTCACCGACGGCGAGCGGGAAATCGGCGACGGAAAGCTGGCGCTCAAATACGAAACAGGGCTGGACGACAAAGCGGCGGCGATCCGGCTGAACGGAGAGTTCTGGATTGATGCCCTCACGTTCCAAGTCCAGCGCGAAAAACGCACTCTCACAGTGCTGCCCGAAGGCTGGAATGCGCCTGTCGTTATTGCCGAAACGATTTTCGACTATGCGGGCAGCGATTTCGGAATCCTCATCCCGAAAAGAATCGAGCACACACAACTTGATATCAGAAAAAAGGAAAGAATTTCTGTAAAGAATTCAAAAATAACGTTTGAATACGATAAATTTACGAGACCGGATGTCGAGGTCAAATCTTCCGAAGTTAAATAGTTTCGTATTCCGGTTAATTCATAAGTTGAAAAACCAGAAAATAATCCATCCCGTCGTCTTTAACGAAGTCGAATTCCTCTTTTAACGAAAATCCAGCACGTTTAGCCTCGTCAATAACTGTTTCTTTTTTGATGCCGTGGTCATCACCGTTGCCGTTGCGGTCGATAATGCCCACGAGCGCGTCTTTGTGCAGGGCCGGCCTTAGATTCTTCATAAACCGGATAGGTTCGGCGATCTCGTGATAGGTTTTCAAGATCAGCACGGCGTCAACGGAGTTCTTCGGCAGGATCGGATCGTCGGTTTTCCCTAAAATTGTGTTGATATTAGCGAGCGTTTCTTTTTTCGCTCGTTCGTTGATGTGGTTGATGTACTCCTGATTAATCTCCACGGCGAAAACCTTTCCCTTTTCGCCGACTCTCTTCGCGGCCCGCACCGTAAACCAGCCCGAACCGGCACCGATGTCCGCAACGGTTTTTTGATCCGAGATCTTCAAGATGTCCATCACGCGATTGATCTGTAAATTATTTTCGCGTTCCGGCTCTTCGAAGATGGACAGCTCACCCGCATATGGCTCGCTGGTGACACGATTGGCGTTGTCATTCTTTTGCGGAACCGGTGAGACTGTCAGCTGCGTCTCGGCGGCAAACTGGCTCTGGGATTCGCTTGCCGGACCGAAAATCATCCATAACGATGCAAGCAAAACCGCTTTTAGAAGCACGACAGTTACTATAAAACTTTTCATAACACTTAAGATGAACGGTCGCCAATTTCGTTTGCCAGCGATTCGGCGAGCGGATCGTCGGCTATCTGATCGATCAATCCGATTCGCAAAGCATCGGCAGCACCAAGCTGTTTGGCTGTAAAAAACATTTCAAGCGCATTTGCCTGTCCGATAAGCCGGGGCAGACGCTGAGTACCGCTCCAACCCGTGATAATCCCTAGTTTCACTCCGGGATGACAAAAAGTCGAATCAGGCGATGCAATCCGGCGGCTGCATGATAATGCGAGGTCAAGGGCTCCGCCGAAGCAAAAGCCGTTGATCGCCGCAATGGCAGGCGTTGATGAATCCGCAATTTTCTGCATCAAATTTTGGCCGCGCAGCGAGAATTCTTTTGCGTTTTCAGGCGTTAACGCTGCGATCTCGCGAAGGTCGGCTCCCGATGCAAAAACGTTGCCCGTTCCCGTGAAAATGATCTTTTCGATGTTCGCG
>JAYSON010000370.1:0-11541 GCA_043722725.1 Chloracidobacterium sp. | reverse complement strand
GCTATCTGAACTATTCCAACAATGACAGTCAGCCAGCCGGAGAGCTTTAGTAAATGCTTATCGGAAATATCCTTTGCGAATGGTTTGTAAAGATCGTTAATCACGGTCGCGGCAATAGAATTAAGCGAGGATGACAGGGCAGCCGCAAATATCGCCGCCACGACGAGGCCTGAAAGCCCGGGCGGCATGTGCTGAGTAATAAAGTTGGGGAAAACCTGATCGCCCTTTGCAAACGGCAGCGTAGCCGGAATGCCGGAATTCGCCACACCGGCCTGTGCGTAGTCAGCCAAGTTGTAAGGTGCATAAAATGCGAAAAGGAGAACGCCGATGAACAAAAAGCCGATAAATTGGCCCAACACTACGGCACCGGAAGTCAAGAGAGCGAGCGACGCCGAACCCGGCTTCTTGGTGCAGAGATAACGCTGCACCAAATACTGATCTGTGCCATGCGTGGACATTGTAAGGAAACAGCCGCCAAGAAGCCCACCCCAAAATGTATATGTTTTTGTAAAATCCAGGGCAAAATCGAACAGGCTGAATTTATCAAATTGTTCGCCAAGAGCGACGACGCCCGAAAAGCCGCCTTCGATCTGGTTGAGCAAAACGATTGCCGCGGCCACGGCTCCGCCAATGTAAATAACAAGCTGGACGACCTCGATCCAGATGACCGCCTCCATTCCGCCGTAAAACGTGAAGACGATCATCACGATACCTAGCAGAATGACGGACCCGACAACTATCAGTTCATAATTGCTGCCTGGATTGAACGAGGTGTAAACGGCTGCAAGTACAAATGCGGTTAGCAGAAGGCGAATGCCGTCCGCGATGTTTCGCATGACGACGAAAAGGCTCGACGCAAGCATCTTGACCTTAGTGCCGAAGCGTTCGCCAAGGAGTTGGTAAACCGTCTGCAGATCGCCTTTGAAATACAGCGGAATGAAAATCAGAGAAATAACGATCCGGCCGAGCATATAGCCGAATACAAGCTGGAGAAACTGGAAATTGCCGTTCCTTGCAAATGCGATCCCCGGCACCGAGATGAACGTAATCGTACTCGTCTCGGTCGCGACAATCGACATCGCAATCGCCCACCACGGCACCGACCGGTCGCCGACAAAATAGTCCTCGGTCGTTTCCTGCTTGCCCGAAAACCAAATGCCAAAGATCGTGATGCCGATCAGGTAGCCGAAGATAATGATAAGGTCGAGTGTTTGCATTTATTCGATTGGAAACGCTTACGGTCCACTCTTTTCGACCGGAGCAAGAGTAACCGTCGTCATCTTATTAACCAATCTCGTTTCGAGCATCGTGCTTCCTTCAAATCGTTTTCCGCTGAGGGTCGCGGTGACGACGTTTGAAGCTTTTGCGTTCGCCATCTCGGCTTTATAGATAGGCTGGCCGGAAAGATTTGTTGCGGGCGTCATTTCGACGCCGTTGAATTGCGGGTTCTCGACCGCGACGACATTCTTACCGAATCCTTTATTGATTTTGCCGTCCAGGATCTCCGCGAGGTCGCGATAAAAGGTTATCTCGATAGTCGTTTGATTCCCGGCGGAACGCGTAAGAATATCGGCCATCAGCTCGTCGCTAGCTTCCGTGTCAGGCTTATTATTATTTGCGGCCGGCCCGCATCCAAAAGCGAGAATGAGTAGCGCGAATAAAATTGTCAGTTTCATAAGCTGGAGTCCTTGATCTTCGCCACGGCGGCGTCAACGACGAAGGCAGCGTCCGACAAGGCATTTTCTGCATCGCCCCGGTCCGCTTTGCCACCGTGCATTACCAGAGCAACACGAAGATCGCCGTCGGCCTTCGTCAGAAGATTGGAGGCCGCCAATTCTTCCAAACCAGTTTCCGCCATAAGGATACGGAGGCCGCGGTCTTTTAGTTTAAGGTTGGACGACTTCATATTTGTCATCCGGTTGCCGTGTACGTAGCCGAGGCGGATCATTGCGACGGTCGACATCATGTTCAGCACGAGCTTTTGGGCCGTGCCGGCTTTCATCCTTGTCGAGCCGGTGATCGCTTCGGGTCCGACGACCGGAACGATTGCGACATCAACCGCTTTTGTGATTGCCGATTCCGGGTTGCAGACGATCGCCGCCGTGAAGCAGCCGAGAGTTTTTGCGTATTCAACGGCTCCGATTGTGTATGGCGTGCGGCCGGAAGCTGCGATACCGACAACGGCATCTTGTGCCGTCAACCCGCGAACTTTTAGATCTTCCATCCCCGCTTCGGCGTTGTCCTCGCTGGCCTCGGTCGCCTTGTGAAGAGCGTCGTAACCGCCGGCTATTATTCCCTGGACGAGGTCGTATGAAACACCGTAAGTCGGAGGGATTTCCGACGCATCGAGAACGCCGAGCCGCCCGCTCGTGCCCGTTCCGATATAGAACAGCCGCCCGCCGTTTTGGAGCCGTTCGATTATTTTATCAGTTGCTTCCGCAATTTCGGGTAAGACTTTTTCAATCGCCAAAGCGACAATTTTGTCCTCATCGCTTATCAGCCGCAACGCATCGAGCGTCGAAACTTTGTCGATCGCGGCGGTGTTTGGGTTTTCCTGTTCGGTTATCGGAAGCATTAAATTTATCTATCGCCCGGTGCCGTTCCTGCTGTTTTGGCCGTTTCGCATCGCCATCAGGGCTGCGGCGTGGGCGGGCGGCATCGCGGCTTCGGTCAAATAAGCTTTTGGAGCACACCCACGTATAATTTTGAGCATCGGCTTGGTCAAAAGCTTTCCGGCTTTAAAGATATTTCCGACGCATCCGATCGGAACTTTATCACGGTCGAGGCTGAGTTTCTTAATAACGGCGCAGGCGGCGAGGCCGAGTTCGAGGCCGGCTTCTTCGAGAATTTCTGTTGCGAGCTTGTCGCCTTTTTGGGCGGTTTCGACGACCAATTGGGCAAATCCGGCGATCCGCGTGTTATCGATTTGCGGCGAATAGATCGCGACTATCAGATTTTCGGGGCCAGATGCTCGAAAATATTCAGATGCACGTTCGCTCAGCATCGTCGGTGCACCGCGCCCATCCGACGCTTTTGCAACCGTGTGCAGAGCACGCTGGGCAATGCCGACACCGCCTCCTTCGTCACCGGCGAGCGGTCCCCATCCGCCCGAGATCGCAATTTCGCCAGCCTGATTTTTACCAAGGCATATCGAGCCCGTACCCGCAATTACGACCAATCCTGGTTCGCCTAAAGTTGTCGCATAAAGTGCGATCTCGGCGTCGGTGATGACGTCAACATTTTTTATCTTTAGTCTTTGTAAAAAACTCTCACGCACACGCTGCCGGAGGTCGGCACGGCGAACGCCGGCGAGGCCCAAGGTTGCGGCAACGATATCGCCGCGCGATACACCGCCCTGGTCACAAGCCTCGCTTACAGCCTTGACTATATTTCCGACAGCGGTTTCCACGCCGACGCGGAGCGGATTTGACGGGCCGGCAAAACCCTCGCACTTGACTTTACCGGCATGGTTCATCAGTGCGATATGCGTTTTTGTGCCGCCGCCGTCTACGCCCAAAAAAAATTGGTGTGATCTTCCGTTGCGGTTTGTTTTTGCCAATCCGTCAGCCATACGAAAAAAATTAATAAGAAAGCTGTTCTATACATAAGCTAAACTTGACATATAATCAAATTTAACAGATTTTATGTAATCAATAAGATTAATTGATACAACGATATCCGATCGTCCGACTAATTAAACATTCATTCCAGTTTTTTTTGCGAATTAATATGGAGATCAGACAGCTTAAAGCCTTTCTTGCGATTGCCGAAGCAAAGACATTTACGGCCGGAGCACGCCGCGTGAATGTGACGCAGGCGGCGATCTCCATGCAGATTCGCCAGCTTGAGGATGAGGTCGGGCTGCCCATATTTACGCGAACGCCGCGTCGCGTGATCCTGACCGAAGCGGGCGAATATCTGCTAGAACGGGCGCGAAAGATCCTGCGTGAGCACGATTCGGCACTGGCCGAGATAGCCGAGGTTGCCGGTGCCGAATACGGTCGCCTGCGGATCGGGTCGGCGTCCGGTACCTGGGCGATGAACCAGCTTCCGGCGATCATGAGCGGGTTGCGTGTAAAATTTCCACACGCCGAACTTACAGTCTCGGCGGGAACCAGCGAAAAACTTGTCGACAGAATGATGCACGGCGAGATTGACACGGCGTTTGTGTCGCTGCCGGTCGAGAATCTGAATATAAGCACCGAATCGCTTTTTAGCGACGAGATAGTTGCCATTGCCCACCCGAAACATACACTGGCGAAAGAAAAATACATAAGCGCGGCGACGCTTGCGGGCGAAAAGCTGATCTTAGGCGAACGCGGCGGGAATACGCGACGGATGATCGACGAATTTTTCAATGCCGCGAACGTCCGGCCGAATATAACGATGGAGCTTTCGCGGCAGGAAGCGATCAATAAAATGGTCGAGAACAATCTCGGCGTCGGGATGGCCGGGGCGAAATCGGTGGCACGCGACATACGCGAAAGTAAATTGATTTCGTGGTTCATTGAAGGTGCCGAGATCAAATGGGACCTTGGTCTGGCACGACTCCGTGGCGGGCATTTTTCGCCGATCGGGAAAGAGTTTGTGCGTTTGTGTAAAGAGAGCTTCGTGCAACGTGAAAAGGGTCTGAAGGCGAGGAGATAAGATTTCCCGCAAAGACGCAAAGGAGCAAAGAAGAGTCAGAATGTTAGGCTCTAGGTTTAATGCGATTCCTGCCAGTTTACATGTTGAATTATTTTGCGCAAACTTTGCGACTTTGCGTCTTTGCGGGAGTCTTTTCCGCTTTTGCTTATTCGCAAGGGCTGCCTTTAGCGGAACCGCGGACCGTCGGGATGAATGCGGCTAAGCTGGACAGGATCGAACAGCTTGTAAACGCAGACATCGCCGACAAGAAATTGCCCGGAGCGGTCGTTATTGTTGGGCACAAAGGGAAGATCGTTTACCGAAAGGCGTTTGGGAACCGCTCGCTGGTGCCGACGGTTGAGAAGATGACGATCGATACGATATTCGACGTTGCTTCGCTGACAAAACCGGTCGCGACGGCGACTTCGATAATGATCCTCGTTGAGCAGGGAAAGCTTCGGCTTTCGGACACCATCGGCAAATACATCCCGGACATCGACGACGAGCAGGCAAAACGCGTCACCATCCAACAGCTTCTCACGCACACTTCGGGCTACGCACCCGATTTCGACCTCAAAGAAAAATGGACCGGCCGCGACGGAATGCTCGCCGCTCTCAAAAAAGAAAAACTCCGAACGCCACCGGGGACGAAATTTGTTTATTCGGATATTGGGTTTATTGTGCTGGGTGAGATTGTCGAGCGAATTTGTAAAGACGTCTTAAATATTTATTTTTTGGATTCAGTCATTCGCCCTCTTCAACTTAACGACACGATATTTCGCTATATGAAATTTTTCAGGCCTCCGCCTGGCTCAAACGGAGTCGAATTGTCCGTTTTTCAAAAGTTACGTGAACGCACGGCTCCTACCGAGAACATCAAAGGCCAGAAAAGTTATCTAGGATCTGTATTTGAGGGTGATGACAGCATAGGCGAGCAAATTCTTCGCGGACAAGTGCATGATCCGACGGCGTTCCGCATGGACGGTGTAGCCGGACACGCCGGACTTTTCTCGACAGCAGATGATCTCGTCCGCTACTGCCAAATGCTTCTTAACGGCGGGGTCGCTCCGGCACCAGGCGGAAACCTGAGCGGTAGCGAGGGTGTCAAAAACGTGGCGTCCATCTCAACGAGGAAGAACACACTTCCTACCGGTCGTGTTTCCGCCTCTGCTCCTCGGAGAATTCTTTCTGCACAGACCATCGCAAAGATGACCGCGCCTTATGTCGTTTCCGAGGACGGTGCGACGCGCGGGCTTGGGTGGGATATAAACACCTCGTTCTCGTCGAATCGGGGCGAGCTTTTCCCGCTTGGGTCATTCGGGCATACGGGTTTTACGGGGACAAGTGTTTGGATCGACCGCGTTTCGCAGACGTTTGTCGTGTTCCTGTCGAACCGCGTTCATCCGGATGGCAAAGGCGATGTCACACCGCTGCGTGCGAAAGTCGCGACGGTTGCTGCATCGGCTGTCGAAGACACGCCGATCGAGATGTATCGACTTGCGGAGAATATTTACGCTTCACAGGTTGCCGCCCAGATCCCCAAATTCCGTGAGCAAGCTGAGTTGGCCAGACGCGTGGCAAGCCCAAACAAAATAGTCGATTTACTCCTCGCTAATCGGACACCCATCCCTGCGTCACAATATGGCTTTCGACCCGGACTCCGTCCCGAACCGGTGCTAAATGGAATCGACATTCTCGAAAAGAACGGCTTCAAAGAACTCGAAGGCAAACGCATCGGACTTGTCACGAACCACACCGGGCGGAATTTTGCAGGTAAGCAGACCATAGACGTCTTGTCTGAAGCAAAGAATCTTAAACTCGTTTCGCTATTTGCCCCTGAGCACGGCATTCGTGGTGAACTCGACATCGCAAAGATCGACGACTCTAAAGACAAAAAAACGGGGCTGCCGGTCTATTCGCTTTATGGCGAAACGCGGCGGCCGAAGCCGGAGCAGCTGAAGGACTTGGATGCCATCGTCTATGACATTCAGGACATCGGAGCACGTTTTTACACCTACACGGCGACGCTGAGAAATGTTTTGGAAGAGGCGGCGAAAGCGGGCAAGCCGGTCTACATTCTTGACCGTCCGAATCCGATAAACGGCAGCGATGTTGAAGGCCCGTCTGCTGACGAGGACAAGCTTTCATTCATTGCCGCTCATACAATCCCGGTCCGCTACGGGCTGACCATCGGCGAGCTTGGACAGATGATGAACGCCGAGCGGAAGATCGGTGCTGACCTTCGCGTGATCAAAATGGAGAACTGGTCGCGGTCAATGTGGTTCGACGAGACCGGGCAGACGTGGGTGAATCCTTCGCCCAACATGCGTTCCCTGACCGAGGCCACTCTGTATCCGGGCATCGGGTTGCTCGAAACGACGAATCTTAGCGTCGGTCGCGGCACCGACACGCCGTTCGAAGTTATTGGCGCTCCGTGGCTTGACGGGCAGAAACTCGCAGCGTACCTTAACGGGCGAAATCTGAAAGGCGTTCGGTTTATTCCAATTCGATACAAGCCCAATGCGTCGGTTTTTAAGGGCGAAGACCTGGGCGGGGTAAATATCGTAATCACTGACCGCAGATCGTTCCAATCGGTGCGGACGGGATTCGAGATCGCGGCCGCCTTGCGGAAGCTTTATCCTGTGGAATGGCAGGTGGACAAGTACGCGAGATTGCTTGTAAACGCCGAGATATTGGAGATGGTCAACCGCGGCGAAACGCCCGAAAATATAGAAAAAGTACTACAGCGGCATGTGGACGATTTTTCGAAACGTCGGGCATCATTTTTGCTATATAAATAAATAGCTTTCGAGTTATAACCTTTGCAGAATTAACAGTTTGGTAACAGCCCTTTATTTTCAAGGATTTCCGTAAATCCTGTGCTTTTTGTCCGTGAGAAACGATAACGAAAATTTGGATAAACTTCCAAAAACGTAAATTATTCTTATGGATCGCTATCTTAGAATTTCAATTTTTCACTAGAAAAGAGGAAGGAAGATTATGAGCAAAAAAACATCGTATTCATTCTTGTTCGCATTGGCGTTGACTTTGTGTCTCAGCGTTCTCAGCTTTGGACAGGAAATTACGGGTTCAATCGTCGGAACCGTCCGCGATGGTGCAGGAGCGGCCGTGCCCGGCGCGACCGTGACGATCACCGACCCGTCAAAGAACGATATTGTTATCCGTAATTTGACGACAAATGACGCGGGTGAATTCTCCGCACCGAATCTCACGATCAGTACATACAAAGTTACTGTAGAGGCCCTGAATTTCAAGAAAGGCGTCAGTACGGATGTAAAGGTCGATGTCGGCCAGCGGCGAACGGTCGATGTCACCCTTGAAGCCGGAAGGATCGACGAAGTCGTCACCGTCGAAGCCGACGCGGTTTCCGTTGACTTGCAGTCGGCAACAAGCGGTACGATCATCAGTGGCGATCAGGTCCGCGAGCTGTCGATCAACAACCGCAACTTCACGCAGTTGGTTGCTCTGGCTCCCGGCGTTTCCTCGGATCTCTCCGATCAGGTTTATGTAGGAACGACAAATCCCGAAGGACAGGCGAATACCGTACAGCTTTCCGTCAATGGTGCACGCTCTAGCCAAAACACCTTTACAGTTGACGGATCGGATATTACGGACAGAGGTTCGAACTTGACGATACAGGCCTACCCGAGCGTCGATTCGATCGGTGAGTTCCGTGTTTTACGTTCGCTCTTTCCGGCAGAATCGGGAAGGAGCGGCGGTGGGCAGATCAATGTCGTCACGCGAAGCGGAACGAGCAAGTTTCGCGGCAGCGCTTACGAATTTGTCCGTAACGAAGTTTTTAACGCAAATAACTACCTGTCCAACTCTTTGACCACTCCCCAGTTTGGTCGTAATGACCAGGGCAAGGCTAAGCGGGCACCTTTTAGATACAACAACTACGGTTTCACAATCGGCGGCCCCGTTTACTTTTTTAATTTCGGAGAAAATGACGGCGGATTTTTCCGGCGTTATGACAAAACTTTCTTTTTCTTTTCTGAAGAGCTTCGCAAAGATAACCGCTTTGCGGCGGCCAACTCGGTAACGGTGCCGGACGCGGCACTTAAAGCGGGTATTTTCCCCATCGATGTTTGTATAAATAGAAACAATCAGCCGACGGAAAATTGCACAGTCGGGAATCCGGGGAGATTGCCGGCCGGAACACCGCTTAATCCGTTATTTTTGAATCCAGTTGCGGCTGCTTATATCCGGGATATCTATAGCAAACTGCCAGGTCCAAACTCCGGTACCGCCGCCAATCCTTATCTGGCGAGTTTCTCGCTGGCGAACCGGTTTGAATTTCGTCAGGAGATCCTGAAGATCGACCACGCGTTTACAGACAATTTGTCCGGCTATTACCGGTTCCAAAACGACAATATTCCTTCGGAAGAAGGCAATGCTCTTTTCTCGAGCGGTTCGGGATTACCTGGTGTTTCGAACACCAAGACTAATTCGCCCGGCCGAACACATGTTTTCCAAACTACCTACGCTATCTCGCCCAAAGCGATCATTGAGGCCCGATACAATTATTCATACGGAGCTATTCTTAGTAGTAATGTCGGGCTCCTCGCTTTGACCAACGCAAACATTCCCGTCACGCTGCCGTACGCCAATCAAAGAGACCGCGTACCGACATTAATCGGGAATGGTTTCACAGGACTGACAAGTTTTGGACCGTACGATAATTTCTCGGACAAGCACAATTGGACTGGAAGCTTCACCACGGTTTTGGGAAGCCATACAATGAAATTTGGCGCCGTCTATTCGCTATACCGCAAGAATGAGAATGCTCTTGCTGGTAATAACGAAGGAATTTACAATGTTTTCGGAAACACTGTTGCCTCGGGTGTAGTGAATACAGGCGCTCAGGGAACAATTAACCAAAACCTTCAACGCTGGGCAAACTTTCTGGTCGGAAACGTCGGCACAGGCGGATTTACCCAAGCCAGATTCGATTACACTGCCGACCTTCGCCAGAAAGCTTTTGAGGCTTACGCTCAAGATGAATGGCGTGCGCGAAGAAATCTTACACTCTATTACGGCGTTCGCTATTCTTTCTTCGGTTCACCCTTTGACAAAAATGGGCGAACGACCAACTTTGCGCCGGAATTTTTCGACCGGGCGGCCGCTCCGACGATCACGGGACTCGGGACGCGAGTTGCGGGAACCGGTAACAACTGCAACGGCTTGATCGCCAATGCCCAAAACTTTACAACTGGCCCGGCCTCCTTCAATTGCACGCCTACACCTTCCCCGTACGGCAAGTTTGTTATCGATGCAAAGAAAAAAGATTTTGCACCGCGTGTCGGGTTAGCGTGGGATCCTTTTGGAAAAGGAACAACCGCCGTTCGCACCGGATACGGCATTTACCACGAGCAGGTATTGAACGGACCGTATTTGCAGAACATTGGGCTGAATCCTCCGTATCAGGAAACGACGACCGGTTCGAACACACGGTTGGATGCTCCGGGCGGAGCAGTCTCCGGTGCACCCACGGTGCAGAGTTTGCGTGCCATCCAGACCGATTTTCATACGCCTTACATGCAACACTGGTCGCTTGACGTGCAGCATCAATTGACAAGTAAAACGAAGTTTACGGTTGGATATTATGGATCCAAGGGAACTCATCTGATCGGCGTTACCGAACTTAACAGCATTGCGCCGGGCGTCGCTTTGAGTTCGACCTGTATCAATGCGTACAGCCAGTCGGTACCTTGCCAGACGCCAGGTTATGTCTTTAGAAATGCAGGCAGCAACACGACGATTGTCCCGAACAACCCGAATCGAAATCAGGTAAATGCGGCACAGCAGTCGACCGATCTTTTAATTCTTGACCAGATTCGTCCGTATCGCGGGTATCGTTCAATTGCGATCATTCAGCCCCGTTACAACTCGAATTATCACAGCCTGCAAGTTTCGGCAGAGCATCGTTTTTCCGGAGCTTCATCCGCAAATCTGGCCTACACATATTCGAAAAATCTGACGGATAGCCAGAATGATCGTTCCGCTTCACCACAAAATACGTACGATAC
Organism: Chloracidobacterium sp.; assembly: GCA_043722725.1. Classification (GTDB taxonomy): domain Bacteria; phylum Acidobacteriota; class Blastocatellia; order Pyrinomonadales; family Pyrinomonadaceae; genus OLB17. The sequence continues at coordinate 865 of JAYSON010000370.1, read as the reverse complement.
AAAACAGGAATACGCCCGCGCACCACTCGACCGACGGCATATTTTGACAGTCAACTACGTTTATGAACTGCCGTTTTTCCGGGATCAAAAAGGAGCTGCGGGATTGCTTTTGGGTGGTTGGCAGGCATCGGGTATCGTTACTTACAACACGGGTGTCGGCTTCACGGCGGTGACGTCCAACTATGACCCGGCAGGGGCCGGTATCATCAATACCAACCCGACAGCACGACCAAATCTTTTGTGCGATCCTAATCAGGGTGCTCCGCACACATTTGTGAATTGGGTAAATCTCAGCTGCTTCCAGTTAAATCCAGGCAATCTTGATAACACTAATGCCCCAAATGTATTCGGAAACACACCTCGCAACAACATTTTCGGCCCCTCCACGACGCGTGTCGATTTCACCATGGCTAAGAACTTCCGTTTCTCGGAACGGTTCAAACTACAGCTTCGTGCTGAAGTGTTTAATATTTTGAACAAGGCAAACTTCCGAAGCTTTGTCAGTTTGAACGTGACCAGCGCGTCGTTTGGGCGTATCGGCGGCGTTCGCGATCCGCGTACCATGCAGTTCGCGGCAAAGATCAATTTTTAATTGATAACTTACCAATTGGATTGCCCGCGTTCCTTTTAGAAGGACGCGGGCTTTTTACTTTGTTAGTATATCGAGGTATGTCCACTATCGCAGTGAAAAATGCTTCAGTTGTGTTGGAGGAGAGACTTCTGGAGAATGCGGTGGTTCGCATTGATGACGGGTTAATTGGGAGCATTATTGAGATAGGAAATTCAGGGCCACCGGCTGATTGTTATATCGATGCAGATGGATTAATTCTTTTTTCGGGGTTCATTGACGTACATATTCATGGAG
>JAYSON010000369.1:0-4657 GCA_043722725.1 Chloracidobacterium sp. | reverse complement strand
CGGGCCGAATCAGCGGCATACAATGGACATTGACCTACGCAAACGGACGCAATGTGACGAACTCGAGCGCTTACTTCGAGATTGATTCCGGCCAGACCCGATTTACCGGCAACACCGGCTGTAACCGAATGTTCGGGGCGGTCGCGGTAAACGACAGGCGAATAACGTTTTCTAATATCGGCACGAGCAAAAGGATGTGCAAGCTGATGGCGGGCAATGTACCTGAGAGAGCATTTCTCAATTTGCTGGACAAGGCGTTTCGACTCGCCCAAATTGGTAACACGCTTGATATCTACCAACGGAACGGGCGGACTCTACTGCGTTTTAAACGGCTGGTTAAACAGGCTCCGGTGGAGCCGGATTCGGGCAGCGCCGGGATCGATGACCGGAAGTGGATGCTCGAATCGATCAAAAACCGCAAAACGCTAGTTGCGATCAAAGATGCGTTTATCGTTTTTGACGCAAAGAAGGGAAGTTCGGGCGGCAACTCGGGCTGCAATGTGTTCGGCGGCGATTATTCGGCGACAAAATCGAAACTGAAGATCACCGGTATTATCTCGACCATGCGCGCGTGCACAGAAGGCGGCAAAATGGACGTCGAACGCGAGTTTCTGAACGGTCTCCGCGATGCGGACCGTTACGAGATAAAGGACAGCCGTCTATTTTTGTACGACGGCAAGAAGCTTCTTCTTACTCTGCGGGGCGAGGCGAAAAACTGATCGCTTTAGGAATTTGGAATTCGGACGGACATCTTGTCCGTTTTTTTTATTTTTGAATTGTTTTGGGGAGAGGCAGATTTATCCGCGAAATACACGAAAAAAGAAAAAATGAAAGAAATTAGATAACTGATCCGCAATAGACATCGGTTGATCTTCGCTTCCCCGGGTTACGATAATGTAAAATATTTCTCATGAAGAAAGGCAGCCTCATCACGCTGACCGCGAGCGGACTTTACTGCAAGCAGGGCGATTTTTACATCGACCCGTGGGAGCCTGTTAAAAAAGCGGTTCTTACTCACGCACACGCCGACCACACTTATCGCGGAAATCAGGATTATCTCGTGCCTACCGAAGGCGAGCGGCTTTCGCGGATCAGACTTGGCGACGAGGCAAATATTTCGTCGCAAAGATACGGCAAGGCAATTCTAATTAACGGCGTGAAGGTTTCGTTCCATCCCGCCGGACATGTGCTCGGATCGGCGCAGGTCCGAGTGGAATATAAGGGTGAGATCTGGGTTGTATCGGGGGATTACAAGCTGATGCCGGATGCGACCTGTGAGCCGTTCGAACCGGTAAAATGCCAGCATTTTATTACCGAAGCGACGTTTGGCCTGCCGATTTACAGGTGGCAGCCGACGGAGTTTATCTTTGCGGAGATCAACTCTTGGTGGCGCCGGAATCAGGAAAAAGGTAAGGCGTCGGTAATTTTTGCATATTCACTGGGCAAATCGCAGCGGGTGATGAACGGCATCGACCGTTCGATCGGCGGGATCTACACGCACGGTGCGGTGGAGCGTTTGACCGAGGCGTATCGTGAATCCGGCGTCGATCTGCCGGACACGCAGTACGTCGGAACGGTAGAGAATAAGAAGGACTTTATCGGGTCGCTGATCGTCGCTCCTCCATCGGCGGATGGCTCAACGTGGCTCAAACGCTTTGGGAGCCATTCGACCGGTTTTGCGTCGGGTTGGATGATGGTTCGCGGTGCCCGGCGACAGCGGGCGGTCGATCGCGGATTTGTGCTTTCTGACCATGCGGACTGGCCGGAATTGCTTACGGCAATTGCGGGCAGCGAAGCTGAAACCGTGTACGTGACCCACGGTAACACCGAAGTGGTCGTGCGGTGGTTGAATGAGAACGGGCAGCACGCCGTTCCGCTGAAAACGCAGTTTGTCGGTGACGAAGCAGCAGAGGAGTTGCAGGAAGTTGGAGAGTCACAGGAAGTTGCAGAGTTTTCGTAGTTGCAGGGAGTTGCAGAGTTGCAGACAGTTGCGGAGTTGCGGGAGAGTTTTATAGTTAATCTGCAAGCTATAACTTCCTGCAACTTCCTGCAACTTCCTGCAACTACTGGAAACTCTGAAACTAATACCTGAATTAGGAATAGATGAAGCTTTTTACCGAACTATACGTCGAGCTTGACCAGACGAATAAGACCAACGAGAAGATCGACGCGTTGAGATTCTATTTCGGGCAGGCTTCGAAAAGCGACGCGGCATGGGCGTTCTATTTTCTTTCGGGCAGGAAGCCGCGGCAGATCGTGCCTTCGAAAAAGCTCCATGAATGGGCGATAGAGAAGGCCGGGATTCCGGAATGGCTGTATCTGGAATCTCGAGATACGGTTGGTGACAGTTCGGAGACTATTGCGCTTCTCTTGCCGAATAACGCAACTGTTGATGAAACTCCGCTGCATATTTTGGTCGAAGAACGGCTGTTGCCGCTGCGGACTTCGGCAGAGGAGATACAAAAGGCCGAAGTTATGGCGGCGTGGTCGCGGATGAATTATTCGCAGAGGCTTGTTTATAACAAGCTTATCTCGGGCAGCTTTCGCGTGGGCGTTTCGCAACAGCTCGTTGTGCGGGCACTTTCGCAAATTTCGGAGCTGCCGACCGACATCATTGCTCATCGTGCGATGGGCGATTGGGAGCCGACGCCCGAATTTTTCGCTCAACTAATTAATCCGGCGGTCGAGGAGGACGAGGCGCCGATCGCGCGGCCGTTTCCCTTTCATCTCGCGCACCAGATGGATTTTTCACCGGATGATCTGGGCGGTGTTTCGGACTGGCAGGCCGAGTGGAAATGGGATGGTATTCGCTCTCAGGTGATTAAACGCAGCGACGAAGTTTTCGTCTGGTCGCGTGGGGAAGACTTGATAACCGAGCGGTTTCCCGAAATTGCCGAGGCGGCCGCTGAACTGCCCAACGGAACCGTGCTTGACGGGGAAATTTTGCCGTGGCTGGACGACGGCGTTCTGCCGTTTACGGAGCTGCAAAAGCGTATCGGGCGCAAGAATCTTTCGGCGAAAATCCTCGCGGAAGTGCCGGTTATTTTGCAGTGCTACGACCTGCTCGAATTCGAAGGCGGCGATATTCGCACGCTTGATTTTCGCTCGCGGCGCGAGTTTTTGGAGAATGTGATCGCCGGTTTGAGTGAAGAGGCGAGGCAGGTTCTGCGTGTAACGGAAGCGGTTGAAGCGATCAGTTGGAGCGAGCTTGCGGCTATTCGAGAAAGGAGCCGTTCGCTTGGGGTCGAAGGATTTATGCTGAAACGGCGCAAATCGCCATACCGCGTTGGGCGGCATCGCGGCGATTGGTGGAAATGGAAGATCGATCCGCTGACTATCGACGCAGTACTGATCTATGCACAGAAGGGAAGCGGAAAGCGTTCTAATCTTTTTACGGATTACACGTTTGCGGTGTGGAAGGGCAGCGATCTTGTGCCGTTTGCAAAAGCGTATTCGGGGTTGACGGACGTCGAGATCAGAAAAGTGGACCGTTATGTGAGAGCCAACACGATTGAAACGTTCGGTCCGGTTCGGAGCGTCGCGCCAAAGCTCGTCTTCGAGATCGCATTTGAAGCGCTGCAAAGATCGACGCGGCATAAATCGGGTGTTGCGGTTCGGTTCCCGCGTATCCAGCGTTGGCGTGACGATAAAACGATAGAACAGGCTGATTCGCTCGAAACGATATATGCGATGCTGGATGCTTTTCAGAATCCGTCGGGATAATTTTCGATGCAGTTTCTTGTCTCGTGCATTTCGTGGACAAGTCTTTCCTTTTATCCACGAAATACACGCAACAGATCAAATAAAACAGCAAAAACCTCCCCGCCGGTTGGCAAAACGACGGTTCATAAATGAGCAAGAAAGAAGGACGGGCAAAATTCCATTTTTCGATAGAAAATCAGCCGCTTTATCCGCATTTAAAGCTAACTGTAGAAGCTTTTCCGAGACTACTTTCGACCAGGAAGATCGCCGCTGATGGAGCTGAATACTTTGGTCCATTCTTGAACAGGTCGGCTGCGCGAATTCTCATCGATTTTCTTAATCAGACATTTCGCCTTCGTAACTGCTATATCGAGATTGACGGTGATTTCCAAGTTCCATGTACGCAGTACTATGCGAAACGGTGCGTCGCTCCGTGTGTGCAAAGTCTGTGCAGCACCGAAAATTATCAGGAAAATGTATGTCTTTCCCGGCTTTTTCTGCAAAACCACAGAGACTGGTTTGAGTCTGAGATGCGGCAGTTGATCGAGGGTGCGGCAAGTAATCTCGATTTTGAAAAAGCCGTATTTTTCCGCGACATGCTTCAGAAGGTAAGTGAATTTTGGCAGGATAAGGGGCGGCAGGTTTGGATAGACGATGCTGTCGACACTCTCGTCCTTAAAGAAGACGGATCGAATGTGACCGTTTATCTGGTGACCACTCGCGGACGCCGGATGCTCGGCTCGCGGGTGTTTTCATTCCCGGCATTTCCCGGCGTGGAAGCGGACCAGGCTTTGGCCGACGTGATCAAGCAATTCTATCGAATTCATGTGCCGAGGGAAATTCGAGTGTCGCGTGATTTCTTAGGGCGAAGGGAACTGTCGCGTAGTCTTTCGCGGAGTTTCAGCCGGGTGATAAGGATTGTTGTCGTCGGCGAAAACACGGCACCGATAACAGC
>JAYSON010000368.1:0-1938 GCA_043722725.1 Chloracidobacterium sp. | reverse complement strand
ATTGTAGTTCACTAAACATCGCCCGCGAAATGTATTAAGCTAGTCAGAATTTATATGTCCGAGAAATTAACCGAAATCGAAGCCCGAATACTCGGCAGCCTGGTGGAAAAGCAGCTTACGACGCCTGAATATTATCCGCTTACGCTCAACTCGCTTGTCGCCGCGTGTAATCAGAAAAGCAATCGCGAACCGGTAGTCTCGTACGACGACGATACGGTCACGCGAACCCTGGACGAACTGCGGGAAAAGAACCTCGTGTATCTTTTTTATGGCAGCACGAGCCGCGTCGTGAAGTACAAGCACATGCTGCCGAATGTTTATCACCTCGAACCGCCGGAGGTTGCCGTGATGTGCGTAATGATGCTGAGAGGCCCGCAAACTGTCGGTGAATTGCGGGGACGAACCGACCGTCTCTATGAATTTTCCGGTATCGGCAAGGTGCAGGAAACGCTCGATGGCCTCACCCGTCGGGAAGAACCGCTGGTCGTCAAACTGGAGCGGCAGCCGGGGCAAAAAGAAGCGCGTTTTGCACATCTTCTGTCGGGCGAAATCGATATCGAAAGCTTGGCTGTCGCAAACGAAAGAACTTCTTCCGGCGGCCACGGATCGAATGAACGCATAGATAAATTGGAACAGGAAGTCGAACGGCTCAACGAAGAACTCACGTCCTTTCGCGAGACTTTCGATGAGTTTAGGAAGCAGTTCGATTGAGCTAGAAGTGCAGACGTGTGGTGACCGTAAAACTCTGACTCGCCGTCGCTCCTGCATTCTGGCTGTCCTGTGCCGTAATCGTAAAGTTCCAGGTTCCTTTCAACCTTACGCTTCCACGAATCACGCCGTTTGCCGAATCCAGCCATAATCCTGGTGGAAGCGTGCCCGCCGATACTGACCAAAGATAAGTGCCCGAACCGCCGGAAGCCTGCAAGCTTTGATCATAAAATCTAAGCCGCAAGGCATCGGGCAAGCTGCCAGTCAATATTTGCATTGGCGCGGCGGCGGCAAATTCATAAGCGCCGATATCAAACAATCCACTGACCGCCCGTGCTTCGCTTGACTGATGCTTAACGTACTGCCTAATCACGTTGTTTGCAGGCAAAGTATCGGTATGCAAGGTTGTGCCGACATTTATCGCCGTTGAGGTGGAGAGGAGCCGCAAATCCTGCAAACCCTCGTTCACAAAGCCGGGAGAAGTGCCAATCACAAAACTGCTTCCGCCCGACACGCTTCCGTCAAAGCCTCCTTCGAACGAATTTCGCCACCCCGTTTTCGACCAATTGTTTGCGAGTGTCAGCGTGCCTGATTCAACCAGCATCGCCAAACTCGTCCCCGCGTTTGTCGTGTAAAAAATATTATTTCGGGCGTCGCACAGATCTTCGTTGGTCGATAGACGAAAAACCACGGTGTTTCCGGTGCGGGTGGAATATATCGTGTTGTTATAAAAATACAGCGTTCCCTTTCGGTAGTTTGGAATATTTCCGCTGTCGCCGCCATAATGCGTCGTCTGATTGTTTCCGCCGTCCAGCTTGAGCAGAATATTTCCGTAAACAAACGTTTTGCGGTATTCGGGAGCATTACGGATCTGAATACTGTCTTCGCCATCGACCAGATCGAGGCTGCGGTTTCCGCCTTCGATCCAGTTGTATCGCGCGACCATACCCGCCGAGCGGTCCTTTAAATTATTGCCGCCCGCACCCGGACGAAGCGGCCCGAAACGATTGTATTGAAATATAATCCCAATCGCGGCCGTGTAGTTGTTGTGTTGAAACCCGCTTCCGACAATGCCATTACCGAAAAGATAATTGCCTTCGAACAGAACATCGCGCGAAACGGTATTGTCGCTCGATGATACGAAAAAACCATTTGCGCTGTCGTGCAGTTTGCAGTTGCGAATGGTAATATTCTCGCCTTTTTCGACATAGATCGATGACGCCGGACTGG
>JAYSON010000367.1:0-9554 GCA_043722725.1 Chloracidobacterium sp. | reverse complement strand
CAAGTGTCTTTTCATCTGGCAGTGTTGTCGGTACGATGTTGCTATTGCCTGCCGCATTCGCTTGCGTGTTCGCATCCGAAGCAGAGTTTGCTGCGTTGAGCTTGAACTGCTGCTCACCGTCAAAAGCCCTTGACGAAAGCAGCAAGCTATTGCGCAACGGAATCGCGGCCTGTGTTGGAGCATTGCCATTGGCGTCATAGATTCGAACCTGCGTGTCGAATGCACACGCAACCTTCGCCGAATCCGGCGACCAGACCGGCTGAACCGGCGTAAGGGCGTCATCAAGACGGCGTTCGCGGCCCGTTTTTTCGACAAGCCTCGGACGACCGACCGGAACGAAAATCTCACCCTTTTCATCGGCCCGATATTGTAGATACTGCCATTCGCGGCCGGTCGCGGCTAAAGCGGTAAGCATCGAACTGTCAGGCGACCAAACGTAGTAAAAATAGATTAGACCTTCGTTTTGCGTTAAAGCCTTTATACCGTCGCCATCGGCGTTGCATATATATATCTGTTCCGTACGAAACGTAAGAACACTCGCGGGCGGAACAGGCGTCAGGGGTGCTTCAGTGTTCGCATTCGCCGCTGTATTGGTCTCCGAAACAGAAGTGTTTGTATTGGAGTTCTCGTCGCCCAGCGGCGGCTTTGTATTCGCATTCGGGCCCGGCCCAACCTCATTTTCGATGATCGGCGTATCGCCCGTTTCCAGCGATGCACCGCGAACCATAGCAACAAATGCGACGATCGATGAATCCGGAGACCAAAGAATGGTGTCTGGAAAATGAACCGCCATTGTATCGGCAGTAATCTTGCGTATAAGCTTTCCGTCCGGAGAATACATATCAAGCCGGAATTCGGACCGCAGATCCGTCGTTTTATGATAAACCGCCAGAATCCTCTTTCCATCAGGCGAAAGAATGGTCTTATCAAGAAGCTCCTGTATGCGGTTTTGGTCAAAATCGGTCTGGACAGCGGCATTACGATCGGCGTTGGCCGCTCGGTTGGTTTCGTCCGGAGCAGGAACATCAGGCTCGTAACGGTAATTCAACCGAACGGCCGGACTGTCCTTCAGACTCGCGACCGTTTGGCCCTGAAATTGGTTCGGCTCGTTACGACAACTCGAAACGACCAGAATGCTTCCGATCAGTATCAAATAAGCTAGTTTTTTAACCTGCATATTTCAACGTCAAAGATTTGCCGTAAGATATCTGTCTACCGAAGATCCGCGTTCAGGTAGCTTTTGTAAAGACTTGCCTGCCCTGCGGTTGGATTATCCAACGGTGAGAAACCATAGTCTTTTCGTAAGTCGCTTCCCAGTGTAAAGGTGACTTCGCGTAGTTTGTCGAAACGGAAGAGCGTCATTTTCACTTTATCGTTCGGCTTTTTCTCACCAATATACGAATGCACAAATGACTGGCTGGCCCGATAGCCGTCGATCGCAACGATCTGGTCACCAGTGTTCAATCCCTGTTCATAAGCCGGTGTATTTGCGGCTATAGAGCGAATCGTTAATCTGCCGTTCTCCTCTGCCATGTCGGCACCAATGTAGGCACGTGTTTTATTCGGCTCACTAACTGCAAGTTCAACGCCGATTGCTTTTACAATTGCATTAAAATCAATCTCAGTCTCGCCGCGAACATACTTTGCAAAGAAATCATCGAGGCTTTTACCAGCCATCAATTCGGCTGTTTTCTGAAAATCTTCGGGCGTGAAATTCTTGTTTTTCTTGTAAAACTCGTTATACAAATATCGCATAACATCATCCAGCGATTTTGTTCCACCGGATTCTTTGCGAATCGTGATATCGAGCATCATATTTACGATCTCGCCTTTGTCGTAATATGAGATCTGGTTATTTACGGCATTTTCGTCCTGCCGGTAATATTTAATCCAGGCATCAAAACTCGCTTCTTCGAGGCTAGTTTCAAACCTACCAGGCCGTGCTTGTAATTGTTCGATTGCTGAGGCCTTACCCTCAAGAAATTCCTTATCGCTGATCAGGCCGGCACGTTGCAGCAAAAGGTTCGAGTAGTATTCCGTTCCGCCTTCGGCAACCCAAAGCAGTTTTGTGTAATTTTCGTTTTCGTAATCAAATGGGCCGAGTGTGTCGGGTCGAATGCGCTTGACATTGAAATTATGAAAATATTCATGAGCGACCAGGCCGAGAAAATCCTTATAGCGGGTTTCCGGTTTGAAGCCGAACCGATTCCATTGCAGTGCAGTTGAATTCAGATGCTCAAGGCCGCCTCCACCTCGCAGGTTCACGATAAACGTGTAGTCGTCATAACCAAATTCGCCGAAGATCTTGTAGCCTTCCTCAACGATCTTTGCTACATCGACCGCTAGCCGTTTCAGGTCATAGTTGCCTTCGCCGGAGATAACGATCCGGTGCTTCTTGCCTTCGACGTCAAAGGAGATTTCTTTGAAATCACTGGCTTCGAAAGGGGAATCGAACAATATGTCAAAGTTTTCGGCTCGAAACGTATTTGTCTGGCCGCCGACCTTTGGTAAACCCGTGGCGACCTTCCAATTGCCGTATGGCTTTATCGTCACGGTCGACGGCGACCGCAGGTTATCTTTTGGAAACAATAGCAAAGCGGCATTGTTCCAAAATGCGTGTTCGTCGTTTAGTTCGTTCGTCCTGACCGTCAGTTCATTCGAATAAACGCGGTATGACACCACGATCTCCTTCGCACCCTTTGCATCAATCTGCCATGTGTTCTTGTTCGTTTTGCGCCATGCAAGAGATCTGCCGGATGACGCCTTTACGGATAGATCCTGTAAATGCCGTGCATATTCGCGGATAAGATAGCTGCCAGGTGTCCAAACGGGCATTTTTAGTTCTACGCTGTCCAGGCCGCCTGCCCACTTTAGACGCATCTCGACTTCGAGCAGATGCGTCCATGGCTTTGACATCGAAATCGTATAAACGATCTCGGGTACACCATTCTGCGTTTGCGAAAGCTGTGGTTTTGGTTCTGCGGCCCGCTTTCTCTGAGCCGGTGTTTCCTGATACATAGAAAAAATCGTTGTTATAGCTAACAGAAGTAGAACCGTTGGATTGAAATTTCTCGACATCCCTTTTGCAAACTCCGTCCGGGTGATATTGTTTAGCTTTTTCCTATCTTACTATAATTGACCTTTTTGACCAGTTTGGTCGGAACTTTAGATTCAAATGAAAGTGAACGGAACTAATGAAACCTCGGTGGAGGGGAAGGATGAAAAGTTTTTTACCACGCCTTTAGCAATAATATTCGTTACGGTTTTTATCGACTTGATCGGTTTTGGAATGGTCATTCCAATACTTCCATATTACGCCAATACCGAACCCTTCAATGCCACACCGTTCCAAATCGGAATCCTGGTGGCAGTCTATTCGCTCATGCAGTTTTTCTTTTCGCCAATTCTTGGACGCTTGTCGGATAAATACGGGCGACGGCCGATATTGTTTATCAGCATTCTAGGCTCAGCGATAGGCTACTTCGTAATCGGATTCGCAGAGACACTCTTTTTAGTGTTTTTGGGCCGGATTATCGGCGGAATAACGGGTGGAAATATTTCGACGGCTCAAGCTTACATTGCCGACATAACTACGAAAGAAAACCGAGCCAAAGGAATGGGCCTATTCGGCGCGGCTTTTGGCATCGGCTTTATTCTGGGCCCCGCGATTGCGGGCGTCTTGAGCAAATATGGGGTGCATGTTCCATTTTATTTCGCCGCGGCGTTATCGCTCGCCAACGCCATTGCGCTTTATTTTATTCTTCCGGAATCACTAAAAATTAACGTCGGGGATAAGTTGCCGCTTCGAAAAAATCGATTTGTTGAAATGATCGAATCGCTAGGGGAAAAGGAGTTCGGAATTTTCAACCTTGTGTATTTCCTTTTAGTAACCGCTTTCTCGATAATGACTTACGCATTTGTTCTTTACACCGCGTACCGCTTCGGTTATGACCCGGAACATAACGGATACTTATTTGCATATATAGGCGTAATCGCAATCGTTACTCAAGGTTTTTTGTTCGGTCGCTTAGTCAAAAAATTTGGCGAATCGACCTTGATCGCTGTCGGCTGTTTGTTTATGGTCGTGAGTTTGTTCGCGGTTCCGCTTGTCGGCCCGCAGTCCGGTGGGGTCGCCGCGCTTCTTTTTGGGATGGCTGTTCTGTCCATTGGCAATTCGCTGGCGTCACCGGCTTTGACAAGTCTCGCCTCAAAAGGTGCGGACGAAAGCGATCAGGGCAGAACAATGGGAATATTGCAGTCCGGGGCGAGCCTCGCCCGTGTCGTCGGCCCGCTGATCGGTGGTATATTGCTCAATAATGCCGTAAATGGGATGGACGACACTACAATACTCCGGACGTTCTGGACCGCATCCGCTATAATGTTCTTTGCATTCTTAGTTGCGTTGTATTCGTCGAGATTGGACCGGTCGTTAAATATCTAACTAACGGCACGCTGTCGCTGTTTGCCAACGGCGGGAAAAACTAATCTGAAGGTCGTGCCGTTGCCATTTTCGCTGCGAACCTCAATCGTTCCCGAATGCTCCTGGACTATTCCGTAGGATACGGCAAGACCTAAGCCGGTACCATTCCCGACACCTTTGGTAGTAAAAAAAGGATCGAATATTTTATTAAGATTTTCCGGCGAAATGCCCTCGCCCGTGTCCGCAACCTCAATATCTACCTCATCCGCGTTGTTAATGCTAGTTGACAGTGTGATTGTTCCGCCATCGAACATTGCATCTCGCGCGTTGAGGATCAAATTAGTGAAAACCTGCTGAAGTTTACCGCTGTTGCCAAAAATTCGCGGAGGAATTTTCGTGTACTCCTTAATTATCCCAACGTTAGATTTCCTTAACTGTGGTTCGAGTAACTGAAGCGTATCATCAAGAAGTTTATTGATGTCTATTTCGCTCGATTCAATTGCATTTCCGGTGCGTGAGAAGTTCAAAAGATTACCGACTATATTCGACGCACGATCCGTTTGCCGCTGCATTTTCTGGAGCAATGCATGTTTGGGGTCGGTTTCCGGGATCATGCCAAGCAGCATTTGCGTGTAACTAGACACGCCGGTCAGCGGTGTGTTTACCTCGTGGGCGACACCCGCGGCAAGCAAGCCTATGCTCGACAATTTTTCACTTTGCTGGAGCGATTCTTCAAGTTTCACGCGTGACGAAACGTTCTCAAGCACAACTATCGCACCGGTTTGCGCGTTCGAAACTGATCTCAACGGCGCCACCGCAACGTTTAGAATCAGCGATTGGCCGTTGAAATCACAAGTGTGAAGTTTATAGGCATTTCGTATCTCGGTGAGGTGCCAGCGTGATTTGCCGAGGATGTTCGTAAGATTCAAAGCAAAGGCTTCGTCGAAAATCTCTTCGACGAGCTTTCCGATCGCCTGTTCGCGGCGAAGTCCGATCATCTCTTCGAACGTCGAATTACAACGGGTAATTCGTCCATCTTCATCAACGGCGAGAAGCCCTACATTCACGGATTCGACGATTGATTCATTAAATTCTTTTAAAAGAGCAAGCTCTTCGGTATACGCCCGCTGTTCCTGATAGAGCCTGCTGTTCTCGATTGCTACCGCAATATAGCCGGAAACTGTTCGCAGAATCTCGAGATCTTCGGATGAAAGCAGCGAACCATCGCTTCCGCGACCTAACCCGATGACCGCAACCATCTTAGATCGAACAACACACGGCACAAAATAGTGAAGTTCCTGGCGAACCGGCGTTTTTCCATTACCGTTGGATTCGCCGGGATCGGACTCATGTACGTCCAATTCATCCGCTCGAACTATTCCTTTATCTGCGGATTTTTGCCTGATCATCTGCCTAAAATCGTCGGGAATGCGATATGTTTTACTCAACCCGGCCGATTTTACGATCTTGTAATGCCCTATCGATTTTTCATCTTCAACAAAAACCGCTACCTTAGCGACATCGAGTACCTGGATCAGTCTTTCGGTCAAAGCATCGAGCAATGGTTCCATAGCAGTCGAAGCTGAAAGCGTCCGTCCAAAATCGAGCAATCCATTGCGAAGGTCATAACGTTTTCCGTAAAAGAAACGATCGGCTCGTTCCTGCAGAAAATTCTTCAAGGGTTCGCTTAGCATGACGATCGCCGCCATTGCGATTACCGCAATTAATGCCCTAAGCGTAATTTCAGTTTTTGAAAGATTCTCGCCGACCGCAAGAAAGACTAAGCCCAATGCCACCGCACCAATCATCATTGCGATGGCAACGGTCGTCATTGCGTAAACAAGTGCACGCCTAACAACGACATCGACATCCATCAGTCGGTACCGTACGACTGAATGGCCAAAGCTGAGCGGAATTAAGGCAAGCGGAAGGGTGGTCAATGCCGTCGTCAGAATATCTTCGGGCAAATAAACGAATCGTTTGGCGATTTGGAAGGCCAGGATTGGAATAATCGAGGCGATCGTTCCCCACATCGCCCATTTCAGTCTTTGTCGCACGAGCGTCTGCTTGATGCTGAGAAAACGCCATATCAGAACACTTGCACCTGACGTGATGCCCGCAACGAAATGGACGAGCAGGATCTGATTTGAGATCGGGAAAACCCTATTGTTTGCAATAAAGTCCCGAAGTCCGGCGGCGAACGATTCGACCGGTATTAGTTGGGCAAGCGAAAAAAATAGGAGTGTGAGCGTAATTAACGATGCCGGTACGTAAAGTACAATCGTTTTCCAACGCGACTCATCGAAAACTTCGCTTCTTACGGGATAACGCAAACAAAAATGAAGGAAAAGCGGCGCGAAAAACGCGAAAGCTAAATCGTCCAGAAGATTGACTGCCAGATCAAAATCCTGTCCGACGTTCAGAGATCTATAAACGTGAAAAACAAAAGCGGCGAGGCATATCGTGGCAAAATGCAGTACAAACGGTGATCGGCTGCCTTGCTTGAATAAAACGAAAATCCCTACGCCGAGCCAAATGATACCGACGATCGTCAGGAAAACTATCGATGCTGTCCAGCGAGGAAGCGTGTCGATGTTCTTGAGATCAGCGTAATAAAAATTATTTGTGAATGAATACGATGGTTTCTGATAGAAATACGTCAGATTTCCGCCGACGCCTGCCGCGTCCAGGTACATTGGGATGTCGGCAATTGAAGTAACCTCTTCGAACGTTTCGCCATCGACACTGACGTTGATGAGTTTGTCACCCGGCGAAATACCCTGACGAGATGCAGCAAGCCCCGGCAGAACCTTTTCTGCATAGATCCCGTCTACTTTTTGAACCCACAATACGCCGTCGGTCGGAGACAGTTCGCCCGTTGCCCGTTGAGAGAGATTAAGTGTACCGCCCGCAACGAATAATACCGTCACGACGAGCCAAATCAAACTCCAACTTGTAAGCACTTTTGCTTTCATCGAATTCGGGCAAACTACTCCAAAAAAATTGGATGCAAGATTTGTTCCAATAAAAATGTGTGATCGCACCGTATCTATTGGCTCGATTTATACTTGTAAGCGCCGAACCACAACCCAAATCGCGATCTAGATGAATAAGGCCTAATTCAGTTTTTTGCTTGATAATCCGAGAATTTGGAGAAGATCGTAGTCAAGAACTAAGACACTAAAACGACGGCTGGTGGCCTAACAGCGGGTATGCGTAGCCTTTCGCCTGATCAATCAAAACCGCACAAGAATTCCGCCACGCAAGGCCCGACGCTGATTATTCATCCGCAAGCTTCCTTCTTCGCCAAAAACAGCCGTCTGAAATCCAAACAGATTTCTAGCATCGACAACGGCCTCAGCGTGAAACGGTAGTCCAAGGGTCGGGAGATTCTGCGTTACTAAAACGCTAAGGCTCGGGTCGTAAATCGCCAACCGTCCTTGAAACGGGTCAATGGCAAAAACCGTTGCCTGCGATGATAATCGGAAAATGGTCTTGACGCTCGTACCAGTTCTCAAATCAGCCTCAACCTGGCCAAAAAATGACTGAAACAGGTCGTTCTGAAACAGACTTGCCGGATTGGAAATACCTTTATCCGAAAGCTTTTGGCCGATCCCGAAGCTATAACCTGCCGATGCGCTAAATTGCCCGCTCAAACGCCTTGAATAAACTATACGCAGGCCTTGCGAATTACCTTGCTGATTGGCGGTAAACTGTCGGAATCCATCCGGGTCAAGTGAATCAAAAGGTAGGCTTGTCAAAGCGATTCCGCGGTTGAAGCTGGTGTCAAAAAACACATTCGCCTCAACACTCGACCGGTTGTCCAACACGCGTTCGATCCCAAATTCCAGTCTGCGGCTTTTGTCCATTTGCGGTTTTCCGCCCGCAATGACAAAATCCTGCATTACCGCTGGTTCGCGAAACAGGACCTGAGCATCTTCCAGTTCAATTGCCCGCGACCACGTTCGTTGTTCCGTCTGCGGAGTATAAGCCGCTCGAAAGCGTGTTTTGGCATTGAGATCGAATTGAAGACCTAACCGCGGGCTTAGCGAATAGTCATCGCCGGCACCTACAAACCGCGAATAATCGACGCCAAATACAAGGATCACTCCTTCTCGCACTTTCCACTCGTCCGTAGCCTGTACCGAAAATTGAGATAGAGTTCGTTCTTCGCTCTCGATGCCGAACGACCCCAAATTGCCAAAGGAGGTGTTAAGACGTAATTGGTGAATATCCGAAGGACGGTATTTTAGCTGTGTTTCGAACCGTTGCGGGGCTCGCTTTCCGATGCCAACTTGCGCGGCAAAGAGAATCTCAGCGTTTTCATAAATCGGAACAAGTGTTGCAACATTGAAGCCTGCGTTGGCACCTGAATCGGACCCTGCAAAATAACTTTCAACGACGGTTTGTCCCTGTCTTTTGGAACTTTCCGGGACATTCTCGCCCGTCTCGCCTGTGACATCGACATCACCTACGTCCTCGACAGGAGCCGCGCCTTCGGTATTTTGATAGATCGACCTGCTTATTTGGGCCGCCCGAATATTCCATTTCGGATTATTCCGGTCCCGTCGTTTTTCCGGTAATGTGTTCCCGCTGCCAGAACGTTCAAGCTTAAATCCATAATTCAACTGCGATGCGCGGCTTACTTCAATAGCTGCCAAAGTAACCGGATTAAAACCCTCGGCGACCGCTAGAACCGTGTATGTACCGGGTAAAATTCGTGCCAGAAAACTTCCGTCCGATGCCGATCTGACCTGTTTCAGCAGTTTCGACGTACCTGCGCGAAAGATCGCCACCGTGGCGTCCGCGATCGGGCTTCCGGAGTGATCAAGAACCATTCCCTTTATCACACCCAGATTTCCGCTATTCTCCGCCGCAGCCGACAAAAGTATTGGAGGCGGAGCCGCAAAACCAGTCGAAAGCGTTATACTCAAAACCAGTATCGTCGTAAAATAGTTTTTCAATTGTGTGAAAAAAGTCATGCGATAGCTGTGGCTTTTATATCGTGGCCGAACGTTACAAGAGAGAGTCAATCTTTCGGGATAGCCGCCAAAAAAGCAACCTGTTCCAAGCAACTCTGATATTTTCCAGATAAAATGCAAGTGTGTCAAGCAATCCGTGACAACTGACCTTA
>JAYSON010000366.1:0-5133 GCA_043722725.1 Chloracidobacterium sp. | reverse complement strand
CAGTGACGCTTTGAAGCAATCCATCTGGACGCCGAAATTCGGGGCATTCTCGGTGCATTTGGCGAAAAGCTCGTCAATTAATGAATCACTTTCTCTCAAGATGCTTTCACTTGTTTTGGCTTCTAAAGACATTATTTGAGTGACAGTATAATCAAAACTTCGAATTTATACTAGCTTCGAAGCTGCGGCTGATACGGTTTTGAAAACTAGTTTCCGGCGGTCGTTTCCTGTCCAAAAATGGACGGCGATATGTCGGCGGCTTTGCCCTGTGGTTTCTGGTCCGCGTATTGAAGCTGATAAAGCCGCCAATAAAGCCCGCGTAAAAGCAAAAGTTCATTGTGCGTACCGCTTTCACGCAGTTCGCCGTGATGAAAAACTAGTATGCTATCGCATTTTTGGATCGTCGATAAACGGTGAGCAACCACCAGCGAGGTCCGTTTATCCATCACGCGTTCGACGGCCTGTTGAATGAGCTGTTCCGTTTCCGTGTCGATGGAACTCGTCGCCTCATCGAGTATCAGGATCGTCGGGTCGAAGGCCAGTGCCCGGGCAAACGATATTAGCTGCTTCTGCCCGACGGAAAGGCCGGCTCCGCGTTCGCGAACCTCGAATTCGTAAGTCTTGTCCAGACCTTGAATAAACTCATCGGCATGAACTTCCTTTGCCGCCCATTGAATTCTTTCCTTGCCGATCTCCTTGTTTCCAAGCCGTATATTGTTTTCGACGGAACCGCTGAATAGAAACACGTCCTGTAAAACGACAGCAAAACTGGACCGCAGATCATGCAGATCCCAATCCTTTAAATCAACGCCGTCGAGCAAAATCCTGCCTTTCTGTACATCGTAAAAACGCATCAGCAGATTAGTGATCGTCGTTTTGCCGGATCCGGTGTGGCCGACCAGAGCAATACTTTCGCCAACTGTGACCTTGAACGAAACATCCTTGAGCACCCAATCTTCGTCCTTATAGGCGAACCAAACGTTTTGAAACTCGATCTCGCCGACAGCCTTACCGGCTTTCTTCGGCTCGATCGGGCTTTTGATTTCGATGTCCAGATCGAGCAGTATAAAAATACGGTGTGATGCGACAATTGCAGCCTGAAGAACATTAAATTTATCCGAAAGATCGCGGATCGGCTGAAACAATTGCAACGAATATTGGATAAACGACGCCAGAATGCCGATTGTTAAACCAGCTTCGGCGGACGATATTCCGCTCAAATATTCATAGCCGAAAAAGAATATTACGACAGCAATTCCAACGGCGCCGATAAAATCGACGAGCGGATAAAATATCGAGTAATAATAAATCGTTTCGATATTGGCGTTGCGGTAATCATCGTTAATATCATGAAACCGTTTTTGCGCCTTTTCCTCGGCGTTCAAAAGCTGAACGGTCTGGGCGCCCGAAATGTATTCCTGCAAAAAAGCATTGAGTTTCGCATTACGCGTGCGCACCCGATCAAAACCGTTTCGGGCATGTTTGCGAAACCAGTTGGTCGATGCAAAAAGGAGTGGAACGGTGATAAGCGAAACGATGGCCAGCTTCCAATCCAGCCAAAACATCATGCCGATGATCGCAAAGATCACGACCAAGTCGCCGAGCACATCGATAACGCCGGACGTAAAAAGCTCGTTCAAAGCGTCGACATCCGATGTCAGCCGTGTGACGATCCGGCCGACGGGATAGCGGTCATAGTAAGCCACTTCCTGCCGCTGGAGCTTTGTAAAAATCTCGGTCCGCAGATCGAACATCACCATCTGCCCGACCTTATTCAACAGGATTTCCTGAGTGTACGAAAAGAGAAAACGAAACAAAAACACCCCGAAAAACGCCAGAGCAAAGATCCAAATACCGTCAACCTGTTTCGGAACGATAAAATCATCAACCGCGACTTTTGTAAAATACGGCTGTAAACTGACGAGAACGTTTGTAAATAGCGTGAGCGTCAACGCTATCGCAACCCAATGCCAATATGGTTTCAGGTATGTCAGCAGGCGCTTTACGACACGAAAGTCGTAAGTCTTTCCTATCTGCTCTTCTTCGTGATATTTATTAGCTTCGTCGGACATGCGTGAGCTTCAATTTAAATTTGCGAGTTGAGATTTAGGAAGCTAGTTGACGACCTCGAGCATTAGACCGCGAAAGCCTGCCTGAACAAAGTGCTTGTCCGATGTAAGAGCATCAATAATGCCGCGGTCTTTCATTACGACAAACGAAACGCAGTCAACCAGACCCCACAGTTGGTCGGCGCGAGTTCGATAAAGTTGAAGGGAACGATTGAACAATGATTCATCCAGACGAACAA
Source organism: Chloracidobacterium sp. (assembly GCA_043722725.1). Classification (GTDB taxonomy): domain Bacteria; phylum Acidobacteriota; class Blastocatellia; order Pyrinomonadales; family Pyrinomonadaceae; genus OLB17. Next base: position 2,825 of record JAYSON010000366.1, on the reverse strand, counting down.
TCTCTATTTCCTCAGCAAGCAAAAACTCATCAAAAATTTCGATCGCTCTCTTTTTGTGGTTTCGCGCCAGGGAATTTCCGATTTCCAATAGAACTGCATCAGTTACGACAAGAGGAGTAGAATCATAGGTGTTTACTAGTTCGTTTGCTTTTTCGTGGTTTTCGTCACGAGCGTTAACCAAAGTGACGATATACGACGTATCAATCAAGGTCCTCTTCAAGTTTCTCCATTCATGTAAAGGTCGATGTTGCGGGAGAAGTCCGGCGGTCCATCAATCTTAATTTTTTGTAAACGTCTCAATAAACCCGGACCTTTTTTTTTAACCGCAATTTTCTGTACAAAATCGAAAACTTTAGGCAAATCGCTTTCCGGTAAATTTTGGACCTTTTCGACGATTTCTTCTCTAATGTTCATGACGCGCCTCCAAACAAGCCATATTGTCTCACAAAAAATTCACTTTATAAATTGCCAATCGATCTTCCTAACTCTAAACTCCAAAGCAGGATGAATCGCTTTATAAACGAACGCAAAGACAATTGGCAACGGCTCGAGGACCTTCTTTCGATGCTGAAGGGAACCTCGTTGCGCGGACTGTCGAGGATGGAGTTGCGCGAATTTGGTGAACTCTATCGCCGAGCCGCCACCGATTTGGCGATTGCCAGATCCGAAACGCGTGATCCTAACCTGATAAATTATCTTAACGGTCTCGTCATTCGGGCCCATGGCAAGATCTACCGAGCCGAGAATCAAGGCGCGAATTTGATCTGGAAATTTTTTACGGAAGATTTTCCGCGAGCGTTCCGCCGGAGCTTGAGATACTCGGTTTTGGCGTGTGCGGTTTTTATGACCTTTGCCGCAGCGTCGTTCGCATTATGCTATTACGATCATACTTTTGCCCAGATCCTGGGTTTGGACGATATTCGAATTGCGGCCGAGACCGACACGAAATGGTGGCTGAAACTGAACGAAGCAAACCAGATCGGTTCGAGCCTGATCCTGAGCAATAACATTCTTGTTGCTTTTAAGGCGTTTGCACTCGGTGCATTTTTTGGTATCGGCGCTCTTTATGTGCTGGTGATGAACGGCCTCAGCATCGGCGGCGTTCTCGGCGTTTGCTACAAGGCCAGCCCGGCGTTCGGAAACGAACTCGTGAACTTCATGGTCGGACACGGCGTTATCGAGCTTTCCTGCATATTTATTGCCGGCGGTGCAGGGATGATGATCGGCTACGCGATAATAAATCCGGGCGATTTGACACGCTCTCAAGCCCTAAAGAAAGCAGGAATGGAAGCCGCGAGAATTGTCATCGGCTGTGCTTTCTTACTGGTGATCGCGGGCTTGATCGAAGGATTTATATCGCCGTCGAGCCTTCCGCCCGCATTCAAGATCGCGACCGGAATTGCGACCGGAATCGCGATGTATTCATACCTTTTTTTGGTCGGAATAGAGCAAGGATCTGAAGAAAGAGAAGGCTGATTTTTTTACGAGATCGATGAGTGACGCAAAGGGTTTTGAATGATGGCGGCGGCTATTTCTTCTTGATTTTCTTTGCGTTCTTTTGCGGCTCCGCGTGAAATTTTCTCACGCAAAGTCGCTAAGAACGCAAAGAAAGAAAAGGAAATCCTCGACATATTTTCTACTGCGTAATCGGGGTTAAAATCGGAAATCGGGTAAGGTGAGGATTATTACTCTGAGGGTCCCGCTTAGCCTTTCAAAATCTAATTGATTTTTCCGGATGTATCCGAACACCAAACGCATTCAACGCGGCCTTCTTCATTCTTTCGGCGTCACCGGATGTGAGAAAAATATCATTCCCGCCTTTGGTTAGCTTCCAGTACGAAATGCGATCTACGAGCCATGCAGCCGGATCCACGAAGCTCGTATTAGCGGAAACAACCTCTTTCATCACGGGCGTGATTGCCGGATAATGTGTGCAGGCAAGCAAAATATGCGAGCAGCTTTTGAGCGGCGAAAGTATCTTCGCGCATTCTTCCCGAAGCTTTTCGGAGGAAATATCGCCGCTCTCGATCAAACCGGACAACGGCTGAGCGATACGCTGTTTTACCCGGATTCGGTTCCGGGCGAATGCCTTTCTATAAACGCCCGAAAGGACCGTTCGCCGCCCGCCGATCAAGCCCAGACTTTCCGGTTTTAACTTGGTGGTCATGGTAACAGCACTTTCAATCACGCCCTCAATCGTCATTTCACCGGCCTTCAAATGCGGAATCGCGGTACTCGCTGCATTGCATCCGATCACAAGATGCGTTACGCCTTTCGAACCCAAAAACGCAATTACCGAGTTCAGCCGCGAAACAAGTTTGCGACGCGTCATTTTTCCATAAGGCGTAACACCGGTATCTGAAAAATAGGTGACGGGAATATCGCCGAGCCGCGATTTTATCAGCTTATAAATGCCGATACCGCCAATGCCCCAATCGATTATTCCTAGTCTCGGTGCAATTGTGACCATTTTAAGGATAAGAGAGTTTTACGTCTACGCCACTTTCGACCGGGCCGGAATCGAATGCAACGATCCGCGAATTCCAGGCCATATTTAGGATTTCCATCTTTTGCCCGGGAAAACGGCTTTCGAGATACCATTTCATTTCATGCTCGGAACGGATCGGATTATATTCCAGCATCTTTTTCCAATCGGGATGGCTGACCAATTTCTTCAGCGCGGCGTCAAAGACGGCGTTCTTATTTTGCTCGCGCATCGTGCGTAATTTGTCTGCCAGCAGGCGTGGATATTCGGACGTTTTTACCGGCACGGTGACCATATCGACGATCAGAAATTTGCCGCCGGGCTTAGTCACCCGTTTAAT
>JAYSON010000365.1:0-2480 GCA_043722725.1 Chloracidobacterium sp. | reverse complement strand
CCCGGCAACGTCCTGATGATCGGCAAACCCGAATGCGTCGGCAGCTCCGAAGGCGGCGGCGGTTCTCTGCTCCCGGCGCTCAAGCTGAAGGAATTCAATTTCACTTCGCAGTCGGAAGCCGTTTGATTGTCGGGTCAGAACCGGGAGCGGTAGCGACTGGGTTCTTTTAGTTTTCTTTTGGACGAAATATGGGTCTATTTGAGAAACTTCGCTCTTCGTTTTCGACGGGAAAGCTGAAAAAAGAACAAATCGAGAGCCTTCGCGAAAGCATTTGGACAGCCGTCGCCGATGGAGAGATTACTGACCGTGAACTCGAATACATAAATGGCTTTTATCGCGAAAGCGAATTGAGCCAAGAAGATTTCGACAAGCTTCGCACGGAAATTTTCATTCAAATCGTTCAGCAAGCGATTGCCGACCGGCGTGTCGCCAAAGATGAATTGAAAACGATAAATCAACTCGCGGATCGGTTAGGCATTGCGCCGGACGTAAAAATGTGGGCAGACCGGCAGATACGGTACTATGCGTTGTTTTCGCTCATCGAGTCTGGTGCCCCACTTCCAGAAGGTTCGGCCACGGGATTGATTCTACAGAAAAATGAAGTTTGCCATGTAAGCCTTCCTGCTCAACTGATTGAGGAGAGAGTTGTTTCGCGCAATTACAACGGCGGTTCGCGTGGAGTTGGTCTTAGGATTGTTAAAGGGGTTTCATTCCGGATTGGTCAACAGAAAGGACAGATGGTCTCACAGTCGGGACTCGTACCAATTAGTGACGGCTACTTTGTAATCACAAACAAGCGAGTCGTATTTACCGGCGACCGAAAATCTGTCTCCCCGCCCATAGCAAAGCTTCTCGACCTGCATGTTTTCTCCGACGGAATTAATTTTTCCGTGGACGGCAAGCAAAAGCCGGTCATCGTTCGACTGTCAGTAAGCGAGGAAGCGGAACTATGTGCGTTAATTATTTCTCGACTAATTAACGAGTGAATTCCAGGCAATATAACTCGCCGCAGACTCTCATTGATCTTTGCCAGCGTTTCGGGGCCAGGGCAGAGGTCGGATTTGGTTAAGGAATTCAGAGACCGGACGGGGACCTATGCGATTGTCCATTTTGCGTTTGCCCTTTTCACCGCTCCGAAAATGGATGTAATGGCAAACTTAAATGCCTCAAATGATTCCTCCTCGCTGTCGCCAAAACAACTGAATTGAAACACTACTTGCTGTCCGAAAGCATCGGGAGGGGAGCTGTTACGGTATCTCGTTGGAAAGAAAAATATCTGGATCGTTACCCACCAGATTTCCTTATATTCATTGTTGAGGTATTCATAACTACTCTTTGCGACATCGGTTATGTTTTGGTTTACCAAATAGTTTGATTCTGAAACGATGTCAGCATAGTTGAGGGGAATGTCCCGAAAGAACACCATCAGACGCCCTCTAACTACAAGGTCGCATGACATATTTTCATGGGGATTTTTCTTGGGTGCTTCCAGGCGGCAATCGCTGGTTTCGAAAATAGATTCCGAGCCGTTAATCCATTCCAACATCTGGTAAAACCAATCGACGGCTTCATAGCTTTCCCATGGTTTGAAGTCCTCCAGGGCTTGCCTAATTAGTTCAGGGCGATGTACAAAATCATAATGTTTTACGCGTGAGTCGTAAGCCGAACCCTTATAAGGATGGTCACGAACGGGAACGCCAGGATCAACCCCTTCTAAGATCACGTTCATATTTGATAGGAAGTTGCTCTTGCGATATTTGTGCCGGAGCAAAACAGATTATCGCAAACTCTCATTGATCTTCGCCAGAGTTTCAGCACCCGGACATAACTCAGCTTTGGTTAGTGAATTGAGCGGTCTGTCACTCGTCTCAATCAAATCGTGCAGATCGGACGTGTCAGGATTCATATACAATAAGCCCGTCAGTATCTCGCCTTTTAGTTTCGAATTCAGAACGGCGTTCATGGCGGAGCTTCTGTCGAGCGGGTCCCAATCTTTGTCGAGTTTTCGCAGGCTGATGTGCGATCCGTCGTGCATCACAATATCCTCGACGCTTCCCTCTTCGTAATCAGCCTTGATTTCGCGGGCGATAGGGACGAAATCCAACATCGCGGTCGTTTCCATGTGCTCGCGGACGTAATCGTAGGATTTGGTCGAGCCGGGGTTGTTGTTGAACGTAACGCAGGGCGAGATGACGTTGATAAACGCAAAGCCCGGATGGCTCATCGCTGCTTTTACCAAAGGGATAAGCTGCGTCTTGTCGCCCGAAAAACTCTGTGCGACAAACGTCGCTCCAAGCTCGATAGCGAGGCTCGCGAGATCTATCGATTCGAACAGGTTGACCGAGCCGTGCTTGTTCTTCGAACCGCTGTCCGCGGTCGCCGAATCCTGGCCTTTGGTCAGCCCGTAGCAGCCGTTGTTCATCACCAGGTAAACCATATTCAGGTTTCGCCGGATGACGTGGACAAACTGCCCCATCCCG
>JAYSON010000364.1:0-8009 GCA_043722725.1 Chloracidobacterium sp. | reverse complement strand
CGCCAACCCCCTATTGCTTCGTAGTTCGCTCCGTGACCGCATTGCGACCATTGAGCTGACAGACAGGCACGGCACTGACCGCACGGCGTGATCGCCCCTACAAGAACCCGTTCACCCACCTCATAACCAGTAACGCCGCTGCCGAGTTCCTGGATCACGCCGACGGCTTCGTGGCCGATGATCAAACCTTTCTGAACGGGATATTCACCGCGAACGATGTGCAGATCCGTTCCGCATATGGTCGTCAAGGTTACGCGAATTACTGCCTCACCAGCTCCAGCCCGCGGAAGCGGAACTTCCTCAACTCTAAAGTCGTCAACGCCGTAAAAGACGTTTGCCAGCATTGTTTCCATTTGTGTCCCCTGACTATTTCGGCGGCCGCACAATCAGAACCGAACAAGTGCATAAGGCACTACCGCGTCGGACTGACCCGATCATTCGTCCCCGGAATCCTCGACCGTGAGATCCGACGACGATGTTCCGATCCATCCACGGCGATTAAGATTTTCATTTTGCCTTCTTCACACTTTCATCAACTCTCTTTTCCATAAAAACCGTCCGCAAATCTTATGCCGAACGATTAATTGAATCGAATCGAACACAGTATCGAGGAATTTAAGGGATTGTGTGCGGAAGAGTGAGCTCCAAAGGAATAGATGCTGCGAAAAACTTCGCGTTAATTTTCGCGATCCTCTGCTCTGGGGACGAGGGTCTCGGATTTCCCGATTAGTCAAAACTGACTGAAAAAGTGTAATTCCTTTGATTTAAGACAAGCGGCGGCAATACTCAGCGAGCGGCACGTGTCTTGCACAAAGTAAGCTCAACACGACTCAGGGGGCCAATGATCCTAAGAATACCGAGTCGTAAATTTGATAGCGGAGTTTGCAATCTATGATCGAAGTAAACGAGATGACCAATGACGAGATCGACGAACTCATGCAGAGTGTCGGCTTTGGACATTTCGCTTGCTCACGGAATGATCAGCCTTACGTTGTACCGCTTAACTACGCGTACAGCAAACCCAACATTTATGTCTACACAACTGACGGCAAAAAAAGCGACATCATAAAAGCGAATCCTCAAGTTTGTCTGCAGGTCGAAGACATTATCAATAACGGAAACTGGCGGAGTGTTGTTGTTAACGGAAGGGCCGAACAGATAACCGACATAAAGGAGCGGGAAGAAGTTCTTCAGCTAATTCTCAAGACAAATCCAACTCTGACTCCCGCCATTAGTATCAAATGGATGGATAACTGGGTGCGGGAAAATCGAGAGATAGTTTACAGAATTAAGCCCGACACGATTGCTGGCCGATCGGCTGTCAGTGTTGCGATGAAGGCCGCACGCGCCCACTCAGGCAATAAGCGAAGAGCCGAGATATTTTGATGTAAAGATGAGGACAAGGTCAGTCGAATTGGCAGCCTTTCGATGGAGGTATCAGATGAAGATATTAGTTGCTACAGATGGTTCCGAATATAGCCGGGTTGCGGTAACCGCGTGCTGCGAGATAATCGGGTTAGATAGGAATATGTCAATAAGGGTTGTATCAGTGTATCAATCCCAAGGTCCAATGGCGGCCGAGCCATTTGCAGTTTCCGCGGAGTACTATCAGAAGCTGGACGAGATCGCCAGAGCGAATGCGAAGGCCGCCGTCGACGAGGCCGTTGAGCTGATTCGCAAGCGGACAGGTGATGCGGAGCTTGATTTGACGTCTGTCGTTGCCTTTGGGCGGCCGGCGGAAATGATAGTTGAAGCCGCGAACGAGTGGAAACCCGATCTCCTCGTCGTCGGATCGCACGGTCGAGGCTTTTGGGGAAGACTTACACTTGGTTCGGTGTCGGATGCAGTCGTTCATCACGCTCCGTGCTCGGTACTGATCGTTCGTGCCTAGACTTCCGGAGAATATCCGCTGAAGCTTTTCGGTAAGGCTTACAAGGAGTAAAACAATGGCGAGAATATTAATACTAGGCGGCGGATTTGCGGCTGTTGCTGCAGCGGAGACACTTTCGGATTCAGCAGGCGACAAGCACGAGATAACACTCGTATCAAATAATCACGACTTCACGTTCTTCCCGGCCCTGGTGCCGCTTGTTTTCGGTGATTTCAAACCCGAAGAAATCCATTTTGACATGCGACCGAAGCTGGCCGAGCGGAATATTCGGTTTGTTGAAGGTGAGGTCCTCGGGATCGAACCGGATCTTCGAACAGTGAGGGTCAGGGGCGACGATATTGAAGGTTTTATTCATTTCGACTATTTGGTTTTAGCGATGGGACGCAGGCTTGCGACCGAGAAGACGCCCGGGTTCTTCGAGTATGCCCACCATTTGCTTGGCGTCGGTCCGGCGTTGAAGTTTAAGGAGGCGATAGCAAATTTTAGTTCGGGTTCGATCGTAGTAGGACTTTGCCCCCAGGCACTTCTGCCCGTACCGGTATGTGAAACTGCTCTTGCATTGGCAAAAAGATTCGCAAGCCGAATCGCAGCACGAGAAGTTTCAGTAACTGCGGTTTTTCCATGCATGCTGGAAAAAGCATTTGCGGGCTCAACGCTTTTTCGGGATATCGAAGGGGAGTTTGAAGGCAATGGCGTCAGGCTGGTATCGGACTTTGCGGTCGATCAAATTAGCGATCACGAGATCGTTTCGACGCTTTCATCGCGATTGGAGTACGATCTGTTGATGCTCGTCCCGCCATTCCGAGGGCAGAGTTTGCTGCACCGCCTCGCTCCTTTGACCGATGCGGAAGGATTTGCACAAGTAAACGAGTTAATGCAGATCAAAGGATTCGAGCACATCTATGCGGCCGGCGACGTGGTCGCTCTCCCCGGACCGAGATTCGGGTATATGGCAATGCGGCAAGCCAGAGTCGCGGCGAGCAATATAACGGCCCAATTGCGAAACGAAGAGCCTACGACTGAATACTCGCACAAAATCGCCTGGGCGATCGGTGAAAAGTACACGGACCCGGTCTTTTTTCACTACGGATTTTGGGACGAAACTTTGGACGATTTTGATGAGAATGCTTTTTTCGGAATGGCTAAGAGCATTCGCGACCGTTACGGGCCAGTCAAGGTCCCGGATAAAGTTGCTGAGAATGCGGCAACTGCCGGCCGAAGGAAATAGGCCGCGGAAAGGGGATCGACCACTACGCTTGATCACGTTTAGCAAACACTTCGGCAAGCAATACGAGCAATTTTTCAGCTGTAAACGGTTTGGAAAGTATGGCAGAGACGCCGAGGTCATGCAGATCGGCGGACTGGCCGGCATTCGTCAGGCCGCTCATGGCGATAACAGCCATGCCAACACGGTGCTGAAGAAGACTGCGAATAAATGCTGCTCCGTCCATTCGCGGCATTGCCATGTCGGTCAAAACCGCTTCTATCTCATCGGCATTTTTCTTGAAAGTGGTCAGTCCGGATTCTCCGTCAGTTGCGGTCAAAACGCGGTAGCCGAACTTCTCGAGGGTCGCCCGCGTGATATCCAAAATGCTGTCCTCATCGTCAACGACCAGGATAAGCTCGCCACTGCCCTCAGGGAAGGCGACCCGTCTGGAATCTGGACCTATTGACGGCCCGTCGTTGACAGCAGGAAAATAGATAGAGAAACGCGTTCCCTTACCCGGCTCGCTGTAAAGATCGATGAATCCACTGTGGCCGTTAACGATCGTAAGCAAGGTCGAAAGGCCCAGGCCGGTACCTTGCCCAATGTCCTTCGTGGTGAAGAATGGGTCAAATATACGGTCTTTGATCTCCGCCGGCATTCCCGTACCGGTGTCCGCGACCGTCAAAACGACATATTTTCCCGTGTGAGCGTTAGTGTTCATCGGAACATCGTTCTCATCCAATTCGACGTTTGACGCAGTAAAAGAGAGCGTTCCACCGTCCGGCATCGCGTCCCTTGAGTTTATGCAAAGATTCATCAAGACCTGATGGATTTGGGTGGGGTCGGCGCAGATCATTGCAAGTTCCGGATCGATGTTATAGCTTACGTTGATCGATTTTGGCAATGTGCCCTTCAAAACGGCGATCAGATCCTTTACAATGTGCTTAACCTGAACGGAAACGCGTTCACCTTCCATTCCCCGAGCAAAGGTCAGCACCTGTTTCACCAGGTCGGCGCCCCGTTCGGTACTTTCCTTGATCACACCGAGCCACCGATTTATTTCAGGATCGAGATCGTTTTGCTGCAGCATGTCTACCGACATAAGTATCGGCGATAGGATGTTGTTGAGATCGTGTGCGATGCCGCCGGCAAGTGTTCCAATCGATTCCATTCGTTGGGCCCGGAGAAAGTGTTCTTCGGTCCGCTTTTGCTCGGTAACATCAGTATTAATGATGAGAATATAATCAGGTTCGTTCTTTTCGTTTTTAACCAGCGTCCATCTGCTATCAACCGTAATTTTTGTGGAATCGTCGGTAACGTGTTTAGTGAGGGATTTCCACTCTCCCGTTTCGAACAAAGCCGAATTTACCGTTTCCATTTCCGATCTGTCATCGGCACAAAGAACATCGAAAATATTCTTGCCGAGCACATCTGGAGCGTTCCAGCCGTAAATTCGCTCAGCGCTTTTGTTCCAGTACAGAATCTGACAGTTAAGATCGCAGACGAGAATTGCGTCCTGCGCCTTATCGAGCAGGGATGCCTGCTGTCGAATTCGTTCTTCCGCGAGTTTTCGCTCCGTTATTTCATACCGAATCGCAATATATTGGCGCGGCTTTCCATCAACGTCAACAAGCGGAACTATAGTCGTATCTACCCAGTAGATTGATCCGTCTTTTGCCAGATTGCGTAGTTCACCTCTCCAGACGTTGCCGCTGGCTATCGTTTTCCAAAGTCCTTGAATGAATTCCTTCGGGTGATAGGCGGAGTTGATTATTCGGTGGTCTTGTCCAAGAAGTTCTTCACGCGCGTATTTGGATATTTCGCAAAACTTATCGTTTATATAAGTGATTCGCCCTCGATGGTCGGTAATGGCGACGATCGCTGACTCATCTATCGCAAACTTGAGATCCGTAAGTTCCTTTAGCAGGTCCCGATTAACCTCTGTATTTTCAGTTGTGACCAAGTCTGGTTGCTGCATAGGAACGATCAGTCTTTTGACGCGACAACGTAATAGCCGCTTTTCTTCAATTTATAGCGAAGCTGATCACGGGAAATATCCAGTAGTTTGGCCGCCTTCGTCAGATTTCCGCGAGTTCGTTCAACAGCCTGCCGCGCAAGTTCAGATCCGACCAATTCGAGCGGGATACCTTCGATCGGCAGCATGATCCCTGAATTCGAGCTGCTATTTACCGGCGTGTAGGTCTGAAGAAGGTCGGCCGGCAAATGCGTTGCCGTTACTAAATCAACGTCTTCGAGAATTGAGGCCCGTTCGATCACGTTGCGAAGTTCGCGCACATTTCCGGCCCATTTGTAATTGCTGAATATTTTCTCCACGTCGGGCGACATGCCGCGCAGTTTTATCCCGCGTCGTTTCTTGTTTGCAATATCGATATAGTGCCGTGCCAGCAAGAGCACATCGCCCTCGCGGTCCCTAAGCGGCGGTATGTCGATCTGAATTACAGATAGCCGAAAATACAGGTCCAGCCGGAAATTGCCATCCTCACTTTCTTTTTTAAGGTCCCGGTTTGAAGCCGCGATTATTCGAGCATCAAGAGAAAGATCTTTCAGGCCGCCCACTCGGCGAAATGCACCATCCTCTAAAACGCGGAGCAGTTTAGCTTGGAGGCCGAGTTCCAATTCGCCTATCTCGTCGAGAAAGATCGTTCCGCCATGTGCCTGTTCGAACAGTCCTTCTTTTCGCTGTTTCGCATCAGTGAAGGCCCCTTTTTCATAGCCGAAGAGTTCTGATTCGATGAGATTTGCCGGCAAGGCAGCGCAGTTGATTGCGAGGTATGGAGAATTTGCACTTTCGGACGCGTAATGGATAGCACGGGCGAAAAGATCTTTACCGGTTCCGGTTTCACCCTTAAGAAGGATCGAGGAAACCTCGGATGCCGCTACGCGCTTCGCCAGTTTCAGACTCTTTTTCATGGCTGGCGATTCGCCGATGATCTGATCGAAGCCGAACGCGATGGAGCGTTCCCGTCTTGTTTGTCTCACCTCGCGTCGGAGCGAGCGCGTTTCAGAAGCGTTGCGAAGAGTTACGCGTAATTCCTCAAGCCGGACCGGTTTCCCGATAAAATCGTGGGCCCCTCCCCGAAGTGCCGCCACCGTGTTTTCTACATCCACGTTGCCAGTGATCATCACCACAATGGTTTCAGAATCTCGTTCCTTGATCTGATTCAGAACATCGATGCCCGAACCATCCGGCAGGTCAATGTCCAGCAACACGAACGGGGGATCTTCTTCGGCGAATTGCTTTAAAGCCTCCGCGACGGTTCCTGCCTCAATGGTTTCATAACCCCACGACCCCAAGGCTTCGCGAAGGGCCATTCGAATTAACCGGTCATCATCCACGACCAGTATCTTTTGGCGTTTTTCGGACATCCTTATCGATTCGTCAAGCAAAACCTTATTGATACCTAAGTATAATTATTTATTCGACAATTGGACAATGATGCCGGGCGAATGCGCGAAATATTTGGCGAAGGTCTTGACGTCTGATTATCGGTTGGCGATGGCAGCTTGGCGGCTGAAGTTCTTGAAGCGGACGCCTTATTTAGCCCCGATTTTCAAGATATCTTCGCGAAGCTTTTTGATCGATTCATTTGCGGGGTCGAGCCCCTCGAGCTTGGCGATTGTTTCATTTGCCCGAGCCGCGTCGCCCTTTTTGGTGTAGGCGACCGTGAGATTCTGAAGTGTCTGCGGATGATTCGGGTCGATTTCCAACGATCGCTGAAACTCCTGTATCCCGCGGTCATAATTGGGTTTTTCACGAAAGACGAACGTTAGCCCGAGATCGGTTCGGACATCCACATCATCGGCTTTCTTGGCGAGGGCGGACATATACCATTTCTCAGCGTCCTCGTATTTTCCCATATCGAAATAGGCGTTACCTAAATGAACGATGACTTCGCGGCTATCGGGTTTTAGTTGGTTTGCTCGTTTCAAAAATTCGATCGCACCGTCGAATCGCTGGATCTGGTAATAGAGTTCAGCGGCCTTCATCTGTGCATCGAGATTATCGGGCTCTTTCTTTGCCAGATCGATGGCCGCCTGCACTTCAGGCTGCATGGCGCCGCCGACTCCGGGAACGTCAGGATGCCCGGCAGGCATACTCGCATTCGGTACTGCCGTTCCAGCGATTGGAACGGCAATCTTTTGATTGACCGAGTTAGCGAACATAAATCCGATGATCAAACCGGCCAGGAGGCCAATTGTTATAAACAGAATATTTTCTTTTGTCATATTCGAATACCGGTAACATGCGGAAGCGGGGTCAATCCCGGTCCTTTATGCGTAAGAGTGAAGCCCCGGTAGCAGATAGCTCACGCCGAGGTATGTAAATATCACAAACATAAATGCGATTAGTGCAAAGTAAGCCGAGCGCCTGCCCTTCCATCCGTATGCGACGCGTGAATGGAGAAATCCGGCATAGGTCAGCCAAGCAACCAGCGCCCCGGTTTCCTTGGCGTCCCAGCCCCAATAACGTCCCCACGATTCATTCGCCCATACCGCACCGGTCATCAAAAGCAGAGCGAGTCCGGCAAACGCGACCCCCGCAAGCTTGTACATCAGGCTGTCGAGCGTTTCAGCCGATGGCAGAGCAGCTCGGATCTTCTCGGTCTTGATGCTGAAAAGGACGATGAAGAAAGTTCCGGCAAAAGCGGTGATGAGAGCTGCCAATTCAACAGGATTTGCGTTTAGGCTCAAGTGCAGTTTCGATGCGTTCTCAGATATCCATTTGCTCGAGATATCGAACAGTTGCTGCGAGCCCATAAGATTGATCTGTGCTTGTGGTAAGTCCTCTTGTTGGAGCATCCAGACCGCAAAACGTTCATATTGCGAGGTGCTGATATAATCGACGACGTTTTGAATGGACTTGATCTGATATACAAGGACGCCGATTGC
>JAYSON010000363.1:0-1586 GCA_043722725.1 Chloracidobacterium sp. | reverse complement strand
CGGAAGCATCGGAAAACCGTACGTAACGCAATATGTATCCTGAGCTATTCAGAATCGGCAATTTTCCAGTCACGACCTACGGCATTTTTCTCGCGGTCGGGATGCTGCTCGCGCTTTTCGTCGCGTCGCGGCTGGCGGCGCGGGACGGTCTGCCGCGCGAGCGCATTTACGATCTCGGGCTTTGGACGTTGATCGGCGGACTGCTTGGCTCAAAACTGTTGATGTTTCTGGTCGAAGATAATGTCCAGGTATTTACGCTTGATTTTCTTCGCTCCGGCGGCGTTTATTACGGCGGCTTTCTGGGCGGTTTTTTGACCGTCGTATTTCTAATCCGGTTTTACAAGCTTTCTTTTTGGAAGGTTGCCGACGCACTCGTGCCGGGTTTGGCACTTGGCCAGGCGCTCGGAAGACAAGGTTGTTTTGCCGCCGGCTGCTGTTGGGGCAAGCACACCGATCTCCCGTGGGGCGTGCATTTTACCGAGCTGGGACATGAATATACGGGCGTTCCGGTCTTCGGGCCGAGCGGCGAATCGCTTTACCTGCACCCGACCCAGCTTTACGAATCGTTCACCATGCTCCTCGTTTTTGGTTTGCTGGTTTATCTTCATCGACATAAAAAATTCGACGGCCAAGTGCTGATCGCATATGGAATCATCTATGCCTTAGTTAGATTTACGATCGAATTTTTCCGCGACGATCCGCGCGGCGATCTGTTTGGATTAACGACGATGACCGGCCTTTCGACATCGCAAATGATCAGCCTTGTCGTCGCGTTAGGTGCGATAGTATTTATGATTATGCGGCTGCGAGCCGTTGGTAAAAAAGAAGTTCTTGAGCAAAATTAATATTTTCCAATTGTCGGAAGAAACACCGATTCTGAATTTTATAGTCGCTGAGCCTGATTCGGGAAAGCGTCTGGACGCATTTCTCGCCGAGAACATTGAGGGATGGTCGCGTTCCCGTTTGCAGCGATTGGTTTCTGACGGTGATGTTCTGGTAAATGAAAAGCCGGTCAAATCTTCGCAGAAAATTCGTGAAGGCGACGAGATCGAGGTCGAACTGATCGAAGTGGCCGCCGCCAAATTCGAGCCGGAAGAGATTCCGCTTGAAATAGTTCACGAGGACGATTATTTGGCCGTCGTTAATAAACCGGCTGGAATGGTCGTTCATCCCGGAGCAGGCGTTCACAGCGGCACGATGGCAAATGCCCTGGCGTTTCATTTCGGGTTGGAAAAAACCGATCTGACATTTGAAAATACCACCGATGAACAATCCAAAATCCAGAACCTACGCTCCAAAATCGGCCTCGTTCACCGGCTCGATAAAGATACGTCGGGATTGATCGTTATCGCAAAAAGCGAATCGGTGCATGAGGCTTTGGCCGATCAGTTCAGAAACCGTGAAGTTTTCAAGAGCTACGTCGCACTCGTTCACGGCTCTACACATGATAACTCCGGCAAGATCGATTCGCCGATCGCACGCGACAAGCATAACCGTACGCGAATGAAGATCGCGCAAAGCGGCCGGCACGCGTTGTCATTGTGGAAGGTGAGGCAGCGATTTGAGAAATTCACGCTGCTGGATGT
>JAYSON010000362.1:0-11289 GCA_043722725.1 Chloracidobacterium sp. | reverse complement strand
TACGCACTTTCTCCGAAGCGATCGAGCGCAATTTGTCATACCCGGACAACGGCCTCGCCGTTTCGCTTTCATTCTGACTACTTCCTACCGCCTTCTGCCTAACGTCTTCTGGTTCGGCACCGCTTCTGTTCTTGAAAAACTCAGCTATTGCATCCGCACTATTATAAGTCTTTCCGGTGTAAACGTTGCGCGGCTTTTCGACCACGATTTCGTCTCGTAAAGCACTGACAGTATGCCTGTTCTCCTTCGCCGTTGAACTGCGGGCAAACGACAGCCACGAAGGCCCGCGTGTAAGGTCGTCAATTAGCTCTAGCGGCATTTCATTCAAGAACTGCGATGGCTCAGCCGCGATTTCTTCGCCATAAACACGCCGCCGCATCGAATGCGTCACGTACAGCAGTTGTTCCGCACGCGTGATGGCAACATACGCCAGCCGACGCTCTTCTTCCAACTCCTTCGGGTCGTTAATACTACGCGAATGCGGGAAGATGCCGTCTTCAAGTCCGACGATAAACACGATTGGAAACTCAAGCCCTTTGGCCGAATGGACCGTCATCATTGTAACGCCCGCGTTACCGTCAAACTTGTCGGTATCCGAGGTAAGAGCGGCGTGATCGATAAAATCGCGTAGCCCATTTTCTTCGGAGTTGTCGTAATCGACGGCGGCATTGACGAGTTCTTCAAGATTCTCGAGCCTTGTTTCCGCCTCATCCGAATTCTCCGTCCGCAGCATAAGCGAATAACCAGTGTCTTCGATAGCCGCGATTACAACATCGGAAACCGGCCTCGCGGTTTGCCCAAATTCGACTGTCTTTGCCTGCAGTTTCTCGATCGCATTCTTGAAAGCTGCAAGGGCTGTTTTTGCACGCGGCGTGAGATTGACCGGCTCGTCCGTTTGCCCATTAACTATTGAAACGATCGTTTCCCACAGCGAGGCGTTTCCCTTTTTCGCCCGCAAGTGAACCTGGTCGAGCGAGGTCTTGCCCAACCCGCGTGTTGGCGTGTTTATCACCCGCAACAGCGCTATATCGTCCGCCGGATTCAGCGCCAACTTCAGGTATGCGATGATGTCCTTGATCTCGGCTCGCTCGTAGAATGAAAAGCCGCCGACAATGTTGTATTCGATTCGCAAACGCCTGAGCGCTTCTTCAAAGACGCGTGACTGGGCATTGGTACGATAAAGGATTGCGATCCGTTTGCTTGCGTCCCGCCGCCGGTGGTCCTCGATCCGAGAGGCTACAAATCTGCCCTCGCCGTCCGAATCGGGCGATTGAAAATAAAGCAGCCGCTCACCGCCTTCGTTCTTCGTCCACAACTTTTTCTTCTTTTGATTTATATTCTTATCGATAATAGAGTGGGCCGCGTCCAAAATAGTCTGCGTCGAACGATAATTTTGCTCGAGCAGAATCACTTTCGCATTCTGAAAATGCTGCTCAAATTCAAGAATATTCTTGATGTCGGCCTGCCGGAAGCCATAAATACTCTGGGCGTCGTCTCCTACCACGCAAATGTTTTGCTGCTTCTCCGTTAAAAAAGTAATAAGAGCAAGCTGCAGTGAATTCGTGTCCTGGTATTCATCTACCAGAATGTATTTATAACGATCGTTATATTTTTCTCGCGTCTCGGGCGAAACGCGGAGCAATTTCACCGTCTTTATCAAAAGGTCGTCAAAATCGAGCGCATTCGCTTTATTCAGACGCTCTTCATACATTTGAAAGACCTTTGCGTAGGCCGCTCGTTTTTCGTCAGTTTGCTCAATACGCGATGTAAAAAGCCCGACGTCTTCACCGCGGTTTTTGGCGGAGCTTATCGCGCCCCGCACGATACGCGGGATAACCTGTTTTTCATCCAGCCCGAGGTCTTTTACGCACGCCTTGATCACCTTTTGCGAGTCGTCCGTGTCATAGATCGTGAACGACCGGGTGTAGCCGGCTTCGAGCTTTTCGATATCCTGTCGGAGTATGCGGACACAAAGGCTGTGAAAAGTCGACATCAGTGGAAACGAATTGAGTTTTTGATTCTTCAGCAGGTTCTCGACACGGCTCCGCATCTCGCCGGCCGCCTTGTTCGTAAATGTTACTGCGAGAATATTGTGCGGCGGAACGTGCTTTTCGGTGATCAAATACGCGATCCGCACCGTGATCACACGCGTTTTGCCCGAACCCGCACCCGCAAGTATGAGCAACGGCCCTTCAGTAGCTTTAACTGCCTCGACCTGTTCGGGATTGAGTGATGAGAGGATATCCATATTTTGCGACGAAGACTTTATGTTAGTCGTTTGGCATTGCAGCGTCAAAGCAGGGATTTTTGACTTGACAGATAGCTCTCGTTTTGAGAGGATTATTTGGTTCACCGTAAAAAAGCAAAAAAAATAACAACAACTAACGAACAAATAAACAAACCAAGCAAAGAAAACGAACCAACGAAAAAAAAGAGGAGAACAAAATGAAGCAAAATAAAAGGAGATTAGTTGTTGATGCACATCATTACAAAGAAAAGATTGAAGGAGTTTTGGAAAAAGCATCCGCAAGCGGAGATTCCACTGATAAACTGGTATAAGCATGTAAAAAAGGCGGAATGGAAAAACCTGGCTGAAGTACGAGCCGATTTTCCGCACGTCGATCTTGTTGGCGTTTGTACCGTCTTTAATATTGGCGGCAATAAATATCGATTAATAGCGAAAATATTCTATCCGGCAAAAAAGGTTCTCATACGATTCGTCCTAACGCACCGCGAATATGACGACGATAAATTCAAAGATGACTGCGAATGTTGATAAAACTAAATACGGCCTACTCCTGATGCAAACCCTTCCGTCCGTCATCACAAACGATAATGAGTTGGAAAGAATGACTGAGGAAGTAAATCGCCTGGTTACAAAGGGAATTAAACAAGACGGTCTTAGCCCGGAAGAAGAAACTCTTTTGGAATTGCTTTCGGATTTAATCGAATTATATGAAGACGAACATTACCCGATTCCCGAAGCGTCGCCTCATGATATGCTGAGATTCTTTATGGAAGAGAGAGGAGTAAAACAAAGCGGCCTTCTACCGGTTTTCGGTTCAAGTGGCATTGCCTCTGAGGTGGTCAACGGAAAACGCTCTATCAGTAAGGCTCATGCTAAAAAGCTCGCCGAGTTTTTTAAGGTGTCTGTCGAGATGTTTATTTGATCAGCGCCTGAATTTCCTTGAATTTCGGATGCTTAGCGTCACGCATCAGTTCAAACAAGGCCATTTCCACACTCGAACTGATCACGCCGCTGCTTCGCATTTTCTTTAGTCCGGCTCTTTTGTCGTGCTCGAATCTCGACCCGATGCAATCCGTCATCAGATGTATGTGCAGCCCTTGATCCAAAAGGTCATGTGCAGTTTGGCTGACACAAACATGTGTTTCAACGCCGCAAAGAATTACCTGCTCTGCTCCCAAATCTTCTATCTTTACCCGAAACGCTGCCGAACCAAAGGCACTGAAAGCAGTCTTCTCGATCGGCTCAAACCCGTCCGGCAATGTAAGTAGTATCTCTTCGGCTGTCCGTCCGAGCCCATTCGGATATTGCTCCGTGACAATCATCTGCACATCGAGTATCTGAAACCCGCGAGAGGCCCTCGCGATGTTCGACGCGATGAGCGCAAAATCGCCGATCACGCTGCGGAATGCTTCCTGTACATCGACGATTACGAATACCGATTTCGCTCCGTCCAAAATTTGCTTATTCGGCATAGACTTCAAGTTTCGCTCTCTGGCGACGCGACCTTCTCACTTCGAACAGCGGCCTTTTTCTCTTCCCGCTTAGGCCGCTCCTTCATTTCTTTTTTGTATTGCTTAAAAAAGAAATAGACGGCGGCAAAGCTGATAATAAGTATCAGCACCATCATCGCGGCGATGAAATAAACTTCGGCTTGTGCGGCACCGGGCATGTTTTTAGTCTAGAGTCGTGAGTCGTGAGTTGCAAGTTGGAAGGGAGTCATAAGTCTTAAGTCTAACGTCTTGAATTTTGAGCAGGAAATTCTCGTACGAACATTCGACTCATGACTCACGCCTTTTTAGCTCGGGGCCTGATTTGCAGGGAAAGCCTGATCTTCTGCACTCGATTCGGTCATCAGTCTTTCTTTGTAGATCTCGGGAATTTGGCGAACCTTTTTGTTTTGATCGGTAACAAGATGAAGGGTTTCTCCTTCGGCAAGCAGCACACCGTCGGCCGGGCGAAGTATCTCGTAAATAAACCTGATCGCACGGCTGCGAATCTCCGCTACCCGTGTCCGGACGGTCAATACATCTTCGTAATACGCGGGTGATTTATAGCGGCAATAACTTTCGGCGACTACCATTAGGGCATTGTCGTTCTCTTCCATTTCCTTGTAGGAAAAGCCACGGGCGCGGCAAAGTTCACTTCGCCCCGATTCAAACCATATCAGATAGTTGGAATGGTGGACGATACCCATCTTATCGGTTTCGGCATACCGAACTCGGATTTCTGTTTCGTGCCAATCTTCCATAAGGACAGTTGTCGTGGGTCAGTTGCCAGTAGTCAGATCGTGTCGGGCCGTTGCCGGAACTTATCCGAACTGACAACCGAACCCTGACAACTGATCACTGTATCTTTGGCTGGGAGACAGGGATTCGAACCCCGATAGGCAGATCCAGAGACTGCAGTCCTACCATTAGACGATCTCCCAGCGTCCTATTAATTTACGTGTCGAGCCTTCGGATTGTCAAATGAGCCGTCCCCGGCAGCTTGCGGGATCGGCAATTGACAGGCAAACTTAAGGTTTATGCAGGAAGACAAGCAGATCATCGATAACCGCCAGGCCTTTCACGAATTCATCATTAACGACAGATACGAAGCGGGTGCCGTGCTCGAAGGCACCGAGGTAAAGAGCATCATGGCGGGCCGCATCCAGCTCAAGGATTCGTACGTATCGGTGCGTGACGGCGAGGTGTGGCTTCTGAATGCCCATATTTCACCGTATTCCCATGGCAATAAGCAGAATCACGACCCGCTGCGGATTCGCAAACTGCTGCTTCATAAACGTGAGATCGCAAAACTTGAAAAGGAAACCACCCAAAAAGGCATGACGCTTGTAGTCACATCGCTTTACTGGAAAAACGGGCGTATCAAGTTCGAGATCGGCGTTGCCAAGGGTAAGAAACTTTACGATAAACGCGAGACCGAAATGAAGAAAGCGGTAGATAAAGAAACCCAACAGCAGTTGAAACAAAACCTGAGATAAGTTATAGATAATAGAGCGTTTTTTGTGCACCCAATACAATTTTGAATTAGAGGTAGTTGATGGAATCTTTAGGTATTATCGAAAAATTTGCGGAAGCAAATGTTGAAGCTCTCGCCGTGGTCGTTTTCAAAGACGAGAAATCGTCGTCGCCTCCGATCAAGGATATAGACAAGCTTACCGGCGGTCACATCGCGGATGCGATGAAAACCGAAGAGTTCAAGGGTGAAACGGCCGAAACTTCCCTTTTTCGCATTAAACCGGCCGGAAAGGTCAAAGCATCGCTCGTCCTTCTAATCGGTGTCGGCAGCAAAGCCGACTACAAGCTGTCAGACGTGTGCGTCGCCTCCGGGACTGCAACGCGCTACCTCCGTAAATGCAACGCAAAGACCTTTGCCTTTCTGCCGCGTTTCGATGGCGATAGTTCGGATATTGCCGAAAAGGCCGTCCAGGGCGCCGTGACAAGCCAGTTCGAACTAGATAAATACAAGACAAAAGACAAAAAGGATAAAGCGGTTACCAAGATCGTTGTCTGTGTCGAGGGAGCAAAAGCGGCCGACTTAAAAAAAGGCCTCGGTCGCGGCCGGACGATCGGTGATTCGATAAACTTCACGCGTGACCTTGCCAACGAACCGCCAAACATTCTGACGCCAACCGAAATGGCGAACCGTGCCGCCAAAATGGCAAAGGACTCCGGCCTGAAATGCGAGATCCTTGACGAAGCAAAGATGACGAAGCTCGGCATGGGTTCTTTAATGAGTGTCTCCATCGGTTCGGAACAGCCCGCAAAGCTAATCGTTCTGCGATACACTCCTACCAAAAGCACGGCCAAAAAAGGTGAGCTTCTTGCATTGGTCGGCAAAGGGATCACGTTTGACACCGGCGGTATTTCAATCAAACCGGCCGAGGGCATGGACGCGATGAAGTACGATATGTCCGGCGGCGCAACCGTCATCGGCACCATGCGTGCGATTGCTATCCTCAAACCGACAATTCCCGTAATCGGCATAATCGCCGCCGTCGAGAATATGCCGGACGGCAAGGCGTCACGTCCGAGCGATGTCGTCACCGCCTCAAACGGCAAAACGATCGAGATCCTCAACACCGATGCAGAAGGCCGTCTCGTTCTGGCAGATGCGGTTGCCTATGCCGAGAACCAGGGTGCGACGCGGATCGTTGACATGGCAACGCTCACGGGAGCCGTCATCGTCGCGCTCGGTGATCAAAATACCGGCATTATGGGCAACGATCAGGAGCTTGTCGACCAGATCATTGCTTACGGCAAGGAAATGGGAGAAGGATTCTGGCAACTGCCGTTGAGTGCCGAATACAGTAAGCAGATAAAATCGGACATCGCCGATATCAAGAACATCGGCCCCCGCGGCAAAGCCGGGACCATAATGGGTGCCGTTTTCATACAGGAATTCGTTGACAAGGCAAAGTGGGCACATCTCGACATAGCCGGTACGGCGTGGTGCGATACGGTCCGTCCGCATCAGGCAAAAGGCCCGACAGGCGTCGCCGTTCAAACGCTGTTGACGCTTGTGGAGCGGTCTCAATAGACAAAGAGCAACCGAATCATTAATATTGGCTGGTAAATTATTGTTTATCAGCCTTTTTTTTGCAAAATCTTTGGTCTGCGTCGTCAGGTTTTATCTGTTTGTGCCCAAATCACTATGTTAATAGGACCAAAGGACACGCACTATGCGCCAAAACCTCTTTAATCTGATATCCGCCGCCGCGGTCTTGCTTTTGGCGACGGCCTGCTTTTGCAGTGCGGACCGTAACGGGAATTCAAATACGCCGGACGTATATATCGACGAGGCCGACGAGACTAACACTCAGCCAAAGAACGCCGCTCCCGCAAATCCGAATAAAAAGAAGGACGATGGCGATTTCAAAGTCGAGCACCTTGACGTGGAAACGCCGCGATATAAAGAGATCGATCGCCAGGTAAAGGCTGACAAGCTTCTCGAATTAGCCGCCGAAAAGCTGAATCGGGCGCTCATCCTACCGCACGATATTGTTCTCCGCACCAAAGACTGTAAGGAAGTAAATGCGTTTTATGATGCGACCGACCGTTCGGTTACAATGTGCTACGAATTGATGGAGCATTTTTACCGGGCCTTCAAGAGTACCGGCGAGTCTGACGAAAAGGCGTATGCAAAGATGTCCGACGCCGTACGGTTCGTGTTTCTGCACGAGATCGCTCACGCACTCATCGACCAATACAAACTGCCCATCGCGGGTAACGAAGAGGACGCCGCGGACCGGTGCTCGGCGTATATTAATCTAAAAGAACTGGGCGAGGAAGGTGTGAGGGCGGTGTTTGCGGCAGCCGACGCTTTTGAGATCGAATCGAAGCAAAGCACGAACTCAAAACGCAATATGGCGGACGAACATTTGCTCCGCGAACAGCGTTTTTACAATTCGCTCTGTATGATATACGGTTCAAACCCCTCGAAACATTCAAATATCGTCAGCGACGGTTATTTGCCTAAGGAAAGGGCTGTGAGGTGCGAGAGCGAATTTCAAAGAAATGTCGATAGCTGGGTAAATTTGCTTGAGCCGTGGAGAAAAAACTAATTTATAACGCTTTAGAAGGGGAGAAGATCTATGCAGCAACTCGTGGCAAAATTGCTTTTCGGTAAAAATGCTAAGTTCAGCGGCGTCATCGCCCTTGCGATCGTCGCGGCGGTCGCTTTGGGCTGCACATGCGCCAAGGAACTCGGAAACCTCGGCAAGAACGATAATTCTCCTACATCCAATACTTCCGATAATCGGTCCGATTCCAAAAGCAGCACTCAAGGCTCCAAGCCAGACGCGTCAGACGGCTTGATACCTCCGCCGGTCGATCAACTTCAGTACCTGGTGCGCGAAACGATGCTCGACTTCAACGATGCGATCGCCGACGAAGACTTTAGCGACTTCCACGCAAAGATCTGTAAACCGTGGCAGAAACAAGTTACGCCGGATGGAATGAAGGACATGTTCCGACAATTTATCGATGGCAAGGCATCCTTCGGTGAGATTCGGGATATGGACGCAAGCTTCACGACACAAAAGATCAAGAAAGACGGTCAATACAAGGTCCTTGAGGTAAACGGCGAGTATCCGACCTCGCCAAGGACAACGACTTTCCAATTAAACTATTTGGCCGAGGGCAAGGATTGGAAGTTATCAAAGATCCGGGTTGAAACAACGATACATATTCGCTGAGTCACAATGCTATTTGGAACATGGCCGCCTTTTCGGTCTGTCTTTGCGTTTCCGGGCGACCAAGGTTAGACTTTTTCTTTCACTTTCATCTCTTTCTCTATGAAAATTCACGAATATCAGGGCAAAGCTCTCTTGAAGGAATACGGCGTTCCGGTGCCGCGCGGTATTGTTGCCCGCACGCCGGATGAAGCCGAAGCCGCAGCTCGCGAATTGGGCACGGACGTTGTTGTTGTCAAAGCTCAGATCCATGCAGGTGGACGCGGCAAAGGAGGCGGCGTAAAACTCGCGAAATCGCCCGAAGAAGCGAAAGAGATCGCTAAACAGATCCTCGGCATGCAGCTAATAACGCATCAAACCGGTCCCGAAGGCCGCGAGGTCAAAACCTTGCTTATCGAAGAAGGCCTGCCCATCGACCGCGAATTCTACCTTGGCATCACGCTCGACCGCGTTACCGGCCGCAACGTTTTCATGGCGTCATCCGAGGGCGGCATGGACATCGAAAAGGTTGCCGAAGAGACGCCCGAGCTGATCCTCAAGGAAATGATTGACCCGTCAGTCGGCCTTCGCGGTTTTCAAGCCAGAAAACTCGCATTCGGCCTCGGCATTCCGAACGATCTCATCAATCAGGCGGCCAAATTCATGCTCTCGCTTTACGACGCCTACGAGAAGATGGACGCTTCGCTTGTTGAGATCAACCCATTTCTGCTGACGAAAGACAGTCGCCTGATCGCCCTCGATGCCAAGGTAACGTTTGACGACAACGCGATGTTCCGCCACAAGGATTACAAACCGCTCCGCGATTTGGACGAGGAAGAGCCGCTTGAGATTGAGGCCTCGAAACACGACCTCAGCTACATCAAACTCGACGGCAATATCGGCTGTATGGTTAACGGAGCTGGCCTCGCAATGGCGACAATGGATATCATAAAGCTCGCCGGCGGCGAACCGGCCAACTTCCTCGATGTCGGCGGCGGTGCATCGCAGGAACGCGTCGAACAGGCGTTCAAAATTCTGCTTGCTGACGACAATGTAAAGGCTGTGTTGATCAACATTTTCGGCGGGATCGTCCGCTGCGACATGGTTGCCAACGGAGTCGTCGCCGCCGCCAAGAATCTTGGCGTCTCAATCCCGATTGTCGCCCGCCTCGAAGGCACAAACGTCGAAGAAGGCCGCCGCGTCCTCCGCGATTCCGGCATCAACATCCTAACCGCCGAAGGCATGGCCGACGCTGCCGAAAAAGTCGTCTCCGCCGCCAACGCCCAGTACTAATTGATCAACGACAATCGAATTCGATTATAGGCGGGCCTTCCCGCCTCGTTCTGTCCCATCCATACGACCGGTTAAATCGTGGGACAAATACGTCGAATACTAAATTGTTGCAAACATTGACTTTTACGCCAGTCCGTCACAATTTGTCCCATGTCCCAGTGTCCCACTCGCTTAAAACTTTTGTTTCAAAGATCAAACATCGCACAATAGATGCAACGTACATAACGATATACCACACGGCTGTTATAGTCAATAGTTAGTTTTCATAACGCCCCTTTAACAGTCTTTCCGCGACAGCGGCACATAGCCACGTCGTTTACGGCGTGGTAGATCGCCCGTCGAGATGACCAGCCCGTTTCAACGGGCTGGTCATCTGGCGGCTTAAGCCAAAAGAAAAAGGACGTTGAAACGCCCTTTCGATCATTTTCTCAACTGTTACGACGCCCTAAAGGGACGGCTATGTGCCCTGTGGGAAAACCTCTTGAACGAAGCCAATTTGTTCTGTCGCTTACGGCGACAAATATTAAAGCCTGGGGTGAAACCCTAGGTGAGTGATCGAGACATGATGGCTCGCTGTAGGCGAGAAACAGTTGTTCGTCGCTTTCAGCGACGGAACGTTTTTTCAACCTAGCCTAGGGATTCGCTTGCTTCACTCGCTTCTCCCTAGGCTTTAACGTACGTCGCCTTGGGCGACAAGAGTCGCTCACTTTCCAGGCACCATGCGTTCTTGTTCAGTAAACTCACAATTTACGCAAAGATAAGGGCGCATAATGCCTTATACCTTACCGAATGTGTTATCTATAATGCTCCTTTACTGACGAAGGCGGGCGGTTGCCGCAGGGACAGTGGGCGGTTCTCTTTTTGTACCGATTTATTGACTTAACACCGCTTCAGAGCCCGCCTAAGCAACCAATTCCGCTACTCGGCTCATCCATAGGATAGTTTCCAACAACTCCGTTCCAAGGACATAAAATACAATGAATCGAATCTTTACTCTTCTGATGGTACTCGTGTGCGCATTTTCCGGGTTTTCGCAGACTGTTAGGAGAACACGGCTTACCAACGCCACTGCCAGTCCGCGTGCCGGAATCATTTCGGTGCCCAATACACTTCCGATCCGCCGCGTGATTCTGTATTCAAACGGCGTAGCATATATCGAACGCCGCGGGCTTGTGTCGGGCAATGCCGAGGTCAACCTGTCGTTCAAGCAATCGCAGGTGGACGACGTCCTAAAATCAATGCTCGTCCTCGATCTCGGCCAGGGCAAAATCGGTGCCGTCAGTTACAACTCGTCTATGCCGGCATCGGCACGAACGGCTGAGATACCATTTTCGGTAGACGCGGAATCCGGCGACGAAGGAAGCGGTGGTATTTCAGAGGTACTTTCGCAAATGCAGGGAGCGAAGGTGCTTGTCGCCTCATCCAAGGGAACAGCCGTTGGCTCGATACTTACAGTTGAAAAACGTGTAATCCCGGCCGAAAAGGACAAAGCGGCTTCGACAGCGCATTTTCTTGTCATCGCGTCCGAGACGGGCGAGATATCAAGCTTTGACCTATCCGAAGTGCGAAGCGT